>CAZQLB010000129.1:0-3573 GCA_964593915.1 uncultured Pseudobdellovibrionaceae bacterium | reverse complement strand
AAGTGAGCCACTCCCTATAAATAAGTCCGGATCCAGAGCGAATCTGGATATATTATGGATAAATTTAAAGATACATAGGAATGGCTCGAAAAAGGTTTACGACCGTCACGCGGCTTTATCGACTGACTCTACAAAATAATCACAGGTGATTGATTTTGGGGTTGCCGTAAATAATTCAATAATTTCACCCCGGAAAGGATAATTCCGATACCCTAAAAATGGGGCCTATTTTTGCCGTTACCCTCCATTGGTTCAGCTCCCCTGCCCCCATTGCCCCTGCGCTTGATGAAACGTAAATATGGATGAATACGGATGTAAATAGGGCTGGACGAATGGATGAATACGGATGTAAATAAGGGTGATGGGGGGCCATCATGCTGAACACCGACACTATCCAGATCACGCCCGAGCTGCTGGCGCCTGAGCGCCTTAAAGCCTTGCGCCACATTGCCACCATCGAGAGCATCGGTTCATCCACCCGTATCGAGGGCAATACGTCCTTCTGTCCGAAGGTGTATTTTATGAATGGCGAGACAAAGGCGCATGAATCAACGACATGCTGGAATTTGCCCGCTTGCGGCCGATTGATGAACGGGTGCGGGCGCAGTTTGCGTTTTAGAGGAAAAATATGAGCTACGAAAATCTGACTCTCATATTTGACGGCACGGGTGTTGAAAAAGGTGAGATTGACGTGCAAGACCTGGCCCCTGCCCTATTGGCTTTGGGCGATCTGATTCAATCAACAAACAATGCCATAAACGGCAACCGCGCAAAAATCGCGGTGCGTGTTCGCTCCACGTCCGAAGGGTCATTTGAGGTTGACTTATCACTAATCCAATCTTTGATGGAAAGCACAAAATCGCTTCTCGATTTTGCAGGAAGCCACAAAGAGAATATCGCAGCCGCAAACGAATTAGCCGACCTGATATTCAAGGTTATCTGGGGGACGACAACCGTAGTTGCAATTACTGGCGGCGGATTGATAGCCCTGCTTAAATTCCTAAAAGGGAAGAAGCCTGAGCGCATCGAGGAAAAAGCGGGCGAGGTTACAATACATATTGGTGATAATTATTTTGTGACCAATCGCCGCACGGTGCAGCTTGCCGAGAACGTTGAGGTCAGGGAACACACCAAGAAGGCGCTTGCCTCACTATCGAAAGAAGGGATTGATAGAATATCGGTGCGCCGCGCCGGTAAGGAAACCTTAGACGTGACGAAGGGAGAATTAGGTTATTTTGACGTGCCGGAATCGGAGGAGCAAATTAACGAAGAACAGCGAAGCATGACGCTTCAAATTATCTCCCTCAGCTTCAAGGAGGATAACAAGTGGAAGGTCACGGATGGTTCCGAACCGTTTGGCGTCACCATCGAAGACACGGAATTTCTGAACAAAATTGCTAGCAACGAAATCGCCTTTTCAAAAAATGACTACCTAGTGTGCGACGTGCGCGAACGCCAATTTCAAACCAATAAAGGACTGCGAAAAGATCGCGCCATCATCAAAGTGAAAGAGCATAAGCCCGGCTCTAGGCAACTCAAACTCATCTAGCCAATGAAGCCATATCGGCCCACGGATTTCGGCACCCCCTGCCCCATTCGTAACCACACGGCGGGGCATGGCGCGGTTATCGCGTCATTAAACCCCCAGCCCGCTCCATTCCCCCGGAACAAGTCCGGGGTTCCCGTGTCGGGGGTGTGAATGTCAGCCTATTGGCTTCTGCCCTTGTCACCGTCGCCCCCGCAATGGGGGTTAGGAAACAAGGAGCAGAAAATGACCGCAAAATCCCTCACCAAAACTGATCTGGCCCATTTCACCGGCAGCGAGTAATATGTCGCCGAGCATGGTGGCGCCTATTGGCTGATCGACGAGATTGCCTTCAATCAGGTTGAGCCAGCCGTTGCCGCAGAGGAATTCCAGGTTTGGCGCCTATAGCCATCCCGCCTGACAAGACTGCAAGGGTTGGCGATAGGGATTCGGGTCGTAGTGGCCGGTTAGGTGGGAGAGTTGGCAAGAAATTATCGTATCCTGCTGTTTCTGGGGATTGACTTCCTCACTTCAAATAAGATATGCTTGTTCTGTCGCATAAGTTATTTTTTGCGGCTCGGCATGCTTTAGCAGCTAAAATAGTGTCAGTCGGCATATTGCCTTCGAGACCATTAAAAGTTCAATTTAACTTTTTGGTTCGAAGGAAACATTTATGCTCGTAACCATCCCCCACGCTATATCTATAAAAAATCAACCCATCATTGCCCTTAAGCTTGATCCGCGCAATGCGCGCACGCATTCGAAAAAGCAGATTGACGTACTCGCCCGTGCGATCAAGAGTTTTGGGTTCAATAATCCTGTCCTCGTTGATAAGGGCGGCACAATCATCGCCGGCCATGGCCGCGTCGAGGCAGCCAAGCTAATCGGTTTGCAGAAGATCCCCACGATTTCTCTGGAACACCTGACACCGGATCAAGCCCGCGCCTATCGGATTGCCGATAATCGGATCGCCGAACTTGCCAGCTGGAATGAAGAGTTGCTGCGCGTAGAATTTCAGGAACTGTCCGTTCTTGATTTGAATTTTAATCTAACGGACACGGGATTTGAAACCCCTGAAATTGACATCATGATTATGGGGGATCCCGCATCTGCTGCCGATATCTCATATACTAATCTAGACACAATCCCAATCGATCTTCCTGTTATCACGCAAACTGGGGATATATGGCAGCTTGGAAAACACAGAATTATCTGCGGGGATTCTCTTCTTCCAGAAACATATCAGCTTTTGCTTGAGGACGAAAAAGCCGGGCTAATATTTACCGATCCCCCCTATAATGTGCCGATTAATGGCCATGTTCTGACGGAGAGTAAAAATCATTGTCATGACGAGTTTGCGATGGCCAGTGGAGAGATGAATCAGGCAGAATTTCAGGGCTTTCTGCGATCTGTCTCACAATTTTTGGTTCATTATTCCCGTGACGGAAGTCTCCATTTTATCTGCATAGATTGGCGGCATATATATGATTTGCTCCATGCAGCTGGGCCAAATTACACAGAACTTAAAAACATCTGCATTTGGAATAAAACGAATGGAGGGATGGGATCACTCTATCGTTCCAAACACGAAATGATTGTGTTATTCAAGAACGGTACGGCCATATTTCTGGGCTTTGATATTCTGTCGAATGCTATCCCTGTTTCTCCCCCTTAACATCCCTGTTATCAGAAAATAGTCCCCTGTTATGGCAGAATTAACTTCCCTGTTATTTTGCGCGTAAAATGAAGAAAATCACATAAAATAGGCACGGCTATGCCAATCTGCGCCATAAAAAAACAAAAAATCCCTGTTTATTCCCTGTTAAGCAGGGAATTTGTATGGTCGGCACGCGGCGAAAAGGCGGTTTGAGAAAATCGGGGTTTTGGGACTGGAAACAGGGTATTCTCAGCGCGTGCCGTGAAGGACGATGCGCAAAATCGCCCGTATACAAGGCGTTTAAAGCAATTACCTCTGGAGGCGTGTCAAACGAGTGACTGAATGGCTGTGTGCATAGTCACGTACGCACAATTCTCACCCTATTCCCTGT
>CAZQLB010000128.1:0-3611 GCA_964593915.1 uncultured Pseudobdellovibrionaceae bacterium | reverse complement strand
CTATACCAGTCCCGATCAATGCTTTTATATCCGTACCATTTAATTTTGTTACCCCCGGTGCGTCGAGTGTAAATTCATATACACGGGCGGGTTTGACATTTTTATCGGTCCCTTGCTGGCCCAAAATCTGCATGGCAGACAGACCTTGAACAGACTGACTGTACTGTATGTTCTCTGTTTTTGTGGCAATGTCTTTCAGTTTTGTGATCAGATCATCCATGCCTGTAAACGTGATTTTAGCTTTTCCGGTTCCGCCCATAACGGATGTCGCATCAAATGCAAAATCCGCCATGCTATCAATCATATAATCTTTTGCTGTTGTGTTCATTGTTGTATTCAGGGTTGTCCCGGCCTTTGATAACAGGGCGGGTATGGACATCACGGATTGCATGGCTGTCATTTGAAGAGCCTGGTTTTGCATACCTGCTGTGGCTGTTTGTGATTTCATTCCCGCTTCGGCCAAATTTAAAAATTCTTTTGCGATATCTTTAAGTGGCACATCTTTTATCTTTAATCCAATTTGATAATCGGTTGGAATAAATGGTTTTGGATTTTCGGTACCTGGTGGAATCATGTTTTTAAATGTTTCTTGCGAAAGATTTAAACCTGATATGATCATGTTGAATCCCAGATTATTTTTATCTGCTATCAGGTTGTTTCCATCCGATTGGAAAATAACGTTTCCCAGCTGAAAGTTAATGGGTTCTTTTTGATCATTCGTCGCGATATTCAGCCCCTTCATTGTCAAACTATAATCATATGCGTCAAAGTAAGGGCTTGCCAGCATCTCTCTGATCATGGCGACAAATGCAGAGACAGATTTTTCATCATTCAATTTATTGGGATCCAGGCCCGCATTTGTGAACGATTGAATTTTTTCACGCATCTGGACCATTTTGGCCAAGTCTACCTTGGATAAGGCTTGATGCACAGAAACATCATCAAGGGAGACGGTAAATGTTTCTGATGTGGATTTTCCATCAAAAGCAATGCCAGATATTTTAAAATCTGTGACATAGTCATATATATTCTTTTCGTGTTCTTTTGATCCAATTTTTGCTTGGATCTCCCCGATTTTGAACGAAGCCGTTTCCCCCTCTTTTAATCCATGAGGTTCGATGACTATATTTTTATATACGGCGTCTGATGCCAAAGCGGTTTTAAGTTGTTCATCATAAATCAGGGATAATTTTTGATCATTCAAACGAACAGTCGCAACAGATTTTCCATTCTCCATCACATAGATAGGGGATGGAAGGGCCGTACTAAATTTCCATTGGTGTTCTTTATCCCCTGGGATTGCATTGATCCGAATTTTACCGAAATCTATTTCGATTCCCCGCTCACTTTTGAAAAAGTATTCAGGTGTGGTGACCATGTAATAGGTGCCTTTTTGATCAACTGTTAAGGTGCCTTTTTCAACCAAGGTCATCCCTTGAGATTTTATATCATTTTTGTGTACTTCCAGTGCCTGAGTAATAATTGTCTTTAACTTTTCCGCGCCTGCCGCGTCAATCGTTGCCGCCGCATGAGCTGTCAGCGGTAAAAGAGATAAAGAAAACACGCCAAGGGCTAAAAGGGAGGACCGGATCATGAAATCACCTGAGAAAATAGGGTTATGCCAACAAGATAGGGGTATCTTATCATATTTTCCCTCTTTTACCAGAGGCTCTGGTGTGGCATAGTACCGTCATTCCATAACCAAATATTGACGAGAATCATGACTCCAACTGCCGCAGAACCCAAGCAATTTTCCCTTAAAGACGATGGCCTGATTTATTTTCAGCCGGATGCAAGCAATCCCTTGCCTGGCGCACCAATTGCACGCCTGCAAAAAGGGGAAAGCTACCTGAAACCGGTTATTGAACCGTTACCGGAATTACAGTTGGATGCAGCCAATGCGGCGATTGTGACCGAAAAATTAGAAACGTGGTTTTATCTGTATTGTGTCAAGGTTATGGAACCGCTGATGAAAATGCTTCCGGCTGAAGGAGAAACATTGGCGGATCCTGTGCGTATTATCTCCGAAAAAGTGTATGGAGCTTTGGGTATTGTACCACGCGCGGATATTCAGGACCAAATTGCTGGTTTGGATCCGGATATGCGCAAAATCTTACGCGCGCGCCGGATTAAACTGGGTCCTGTTTTGGTATTTGTGCCGGATTTGACAAAACCTGCAGCGGTTCGCCTGCGTGCCCTGTTATGGTCGTTGTATCACGACAAACCATTGCCGGCGCCGGTCCCAAAAGATGGGGCTGTATCCGCTGTGGTGGAAGAGGGGGCGGCTGATCCCGCCTTTTATCAATCGATTGGTTACCCGCTTTATGGATCGCGTATTATTCGCATTGATATGCTGGATCGTTTGATGAACGCCATCTATGAGAATGTGAAAGATAATCATTTCAAGGCCAAGCATGAAATGGCGGAATGGCTTGGGTGCTCTATTCCTGATTTATATACGGTTTTAGCGTCAATGGGACACCGTAAAACACACGATCCGGCTGCTGCGGCGCCGGCTGATGCGGCGGCGGCAAATGCTGAAACCCCGGAAACGATCAAATCTGATAATGTATCCGCGATCCCTGCCGATACATCGCCGGTTGTAGACGCAGCCGTGGATGTTCCGGACACCTCTTTGCCAGCAGCAACCTCTGAGGAACAAACACCTTCTGCTATCAGTACAGCAGAAGAGGGAACGCCAGCATCGGCGCCAGTACACACCGCTCCGGTAAAACCAGAACTTGCGACATTCCGTGTCTGGTGGCCTAGAAAAGCGGGGGATGCGGCTGGTCATCACCGTTCATCCGCACATCGCCAACAGGACGGTGAGCCGGGGGTACGTCCAGGCGCGCAAAAATACGATCCCAATAAACCGCGCACCTTCCGCCGCAAGGATGAAGAGTCCCAAGGCGATAAAAAAGGCGGATTTAAAGGGCGCAAGGATAACCAGCAAAAGGATCGGGATGAAAATCGTGGATCTGGTCGTCCGCGTCATAGTGATCGTCGTCCTCGTGTTCAGGCGGGGGATTCCGCTCTGCGCCTTGCGGCGAGTGCAGCAGCGCCAAAGCCTGCGGATACAGATTCGCCATTTGCTATTCTGGCTGGACTTGTGTCCAAAGGTGAATAGACCGTTGTATCAAAATGCAAAATGATACGGTACGTTTGCGTGGGCATCATTTGTTATGTATCCTGACCTATATTGGCCGGGGGTATACACCCAAATTCACCGAAAATATGACGGCTGTAATTGGCCGGATTGATCATGGGGCAAAAATTGAAATCGTTGCGGGGGCTGATGATATATGCGCCCCCATGATGCATCACGATTCACACCATTGCCACAATAACGATGTGATCGAAAGGGATAAGGTTGCCTTAATCACTGTTTCCATGGCCCTGTCACGGCATGTGCATATTGGGAATGTCTTGCGTTTATCTGGTGACGATATACAAAAGCTGCGGCGTATGTTTGCACAAAATTCATTCATCCGTCACCGGAATGATCGTGACATATGTATCCCTTTTCGTGCGGCATGTCATGAATGCCCGTGGCAAGGTACGTGCACAGAAATTGCGGATGCGGAATTTAAAGGGACAATATTATCGATCCC
>CAZQLB010000127.1:0-3679 GCA_964593915.1 uncultured Pseudobdellovibrionaceae bacterium | reverse complement strand
GGTTATGATATCACATCTGGATCTGTCACATTGAATGGCCGTGATATTTTGTCGATGTCACCAGATGAACGTGCGGCGGCGGGGCTGTTTTTAGCATTTCAATACCCGCCAGAAATTCCGGGTGTGGCGATGAACACGTTTTTAAAAGAGTCAATCAATGCGGTTCGCCGTGCCCATGGGCTTGATGATTTATCTGCTTTGGATCTTTTAAAAACGATAAAAAATGCTGCTGGGAAATTAGGAATTCCGGATGATATGCTCAAACGTCCTGTGAATGTGGGGGCATCTGGGGGCGAAAAAAAACGTAATGATATTTTGCAAATGACTGTTTTAAACCCGTCATTTTGTATTTTGGATGAAACGGATTCTGGTCTGGATATCGATGCTTTGCGTATTGTTGCGGATGGTGTTAATGCGCTGCGTGCACCGGACCGATCATTTCTGGTTATTACGCATTATCAGCGGCTTTTGGATTATATACAGCCGGATGTTGTGCATGTGATGCAGGGCGGGAAGATTGTTAAATCAGGTGGACCGGATCTTGCGAAATCACTTGAGGAAACGGGGTATGCTGCTTATGAGGTACAGGCGCCGTGATTAAAAAGGCGATATATATTCCGGCCTATTTACACGACCATGATCATAAGAATCATGATGCCTTTGCGCGGTTTTGTGCGGTTGGATTGCCTTCGGATCAGAAAGATCCCTATAAATATCTTTCATTTGAAAAAGTATGGGCAAATGATGCGTTAAAACACGTCCCTTTTTCGGATGAATTTTTCTCGCATGCAGCGCAAGGTCAAAAGGATCAAGGGATTGATACGGATCACCCATTTGATCTTTTAACATCTGCGTATGAAACAGAATATAAATGCATCACCCTTGGTAAGGATCATGGTGGATCACCCGTATCTATGCGCTTGATCACGGATACAGGGTCTTTCTATACACCGTATATAAAAGTGATTGTTGAAGAAGGTGCGGATATCTGTTTTATAGATGACCGGACCGTTTCATCCGGGTCATGGGTTCATACCAATATCCATATACATGTGAAACAAAACGCACGGTTTTCTGTTTTATCCATCAATCAAAATAACGGATATGTCACGGATCAAATGCGGGTGCGTGTTGATGACGGTGCTTCATTTTCGCTTTATTCTCTTGTCAATGCACAAGACGGGGCCATACGTTCCAATATTCATGTGGATGTAATCGGCCAAGAGTCTCATGTTCATTTATCGTATGGGATTATATCCAAAAATAAATCCTGTGCCGATATACATGCCGTGATCGATCATCGTATCGGACACGCGCGTTCGGATCAAAATATACGCATGATTGCGGATGATCAAAGCCGGGTGACATATCAGGGAAAAGTCATCGCGGAAAAGGGCGCTGATGGAACGGATGCCAATCAAATGATCCGATCTGTTTTGCTTTCGCCGCGAGCCGAAGTGAATGCAAAACCAGAGCTTGAGATTTATGCCGATGATGTTAAATGTGCACATGGCGCCGCGTGCGGGGCCCTTGATGCAGATCAGCTGTTTTATTTGACAAGCCGCGGTATTCCGACCGATCTGGCGCGTCAAATTATTTTATCCGGATTTATGAGGGATATTTTATCGGGAATGCCGGATCATCTTTTTTCCTTTGCGCAATCATTTTTGGCCAGGAATCTGGGGGAATTTTATCATGACGAATGACCGTGCGATGCCGATTCCCTCTTTGTCCCCAAATCCATGGCGATCTGATTTTCCAGTTCTGTCCCAGATGATGAATGGCAAGAAATTGGCATTTCTGGATTCAGGGGCCAGTGCCCAAAAACCGCGCGTTGTGATTGATGCGATGACGCATCTTTATGAAACGGGGTATGCAAATATTCATCGCGGTCTTTATACATTGTCTTCTGATTTAACGGCCCGATACGAAGGGGTGCGGGAAAAGGTCGCCGCATTTATCGGGGCAAGGACCGCAGAGTCGATTATCTTCACGCACAATGCAACCGAGGGGTTTAATTTAATCGCGCATGCCTATGCCCGGCATAACCTGCGGCATGGGGACGAGGTTGTTATAACGGAAATGGAACATCATGCGAATATTGTGCCGTGGCAACTTCTGGCCGATACGCATGGCGTTGTCATTCGTGTATGGCCAATAACAGATCAGGGGACGTTGGATGTTTGTGACCTGGCCCCATTGATGAATGATCGCACACGGATCGTATCGTTTGCGCATGTGTCGAACGTGTTGGGGACGGTGAATGATATCAACGCTATTACGGCATATATAAAATCATTTCGGAATGAGATCGTTGTTGTCATTGATGGCGCGCAAGGGATTGTGCACGCGCCGGTGGATGTATCAAAAACCCTGTGCGATTTTTATGTTTTTACTGGCCATAAAATATATGGGCCGTCTGGTGTTGGTATTTTATACGGCAATCCTTGTGTGATGGACCGGATGGGACCGTGGCAAGGCGGGGGAGATATGATTGAAACAGTATCTTTTTCCGGGACAACATATCGTAAACCTCCGTATTTATTTGAGGCAGGGACACCGGCGATTGCCGATGTGATTGGCCTTGGTGCCGCGCTTGATTATGTTTCCGGCATTGGGATGGATCGTATTGCGGATCATGAAAAAAATATTTCTGCCGCATTACACCAGACGCTTTTGACCGTGCCGGGAATAAAAGTTTACGGCACTGCGCCGAAACGGGCGGGGATTTATGCCTTTTCTATCGATGGAATAGATTCATCTGATATCGCTGTGATCCTTAATCAATGCGGGGTGGCTGTACGCAGTGGTCATCATTGTGCCATGCCGCTCATGGAAAAATTGGGGGTGACAAGCACTGTGCGCGCGTCAATCGCCCTTTATACGGATGAAAGTGATATACAATCTTTGATTAAAGGGCTTTTAAAAGCCAGGGAGATGTTATTGTGACAGCAGATCCAGAAAAGAAAGATGAAATCCCGCCGCATATCAACGTGCCCATGCGGGCCTATGCCGATGAACAGATGATCCGCAATGCGGTGGGCGCGGAATATGACCAGCTTTCCCATCCGCCAGAGGTGGACTTGCCGCACGATCATCCCTTGTGTGATGCGGTGGTCAAGGCTTTGCGGGATGTATATGATCCTGAAATCCCGGTGAATATCTATGAACTCGGGCTGATATATGCGGTGAAGATTGAGGACGGGGAAAAGGGCGCGGATGTGTATGTGCGCATGACCCTGACATCGCCGGCATGCCCGGTTGCGCAGGAAATGCCGGGCATGGTCCAGGCCGAGTTGTTTAAGGTTGTGGGTGTTCAGGATGCTGATGTCGAAATTGTGTGGGATCCCACATGGAACCCGGGGATGATGGCGGAAACAGCCAAGATGCAGCTGAATATGTTTACGTGAGAGATAAAAGGGAAATACACATGACTGAAACCAATCAAAAAAGTATGGCGCATATCCATGTTACTCCATCTGCGGTCGCCTATCTATCGGATCGCGCGGCGGACGCCGGGAAAAAAGGTGTGCGCCTGGCGATTAAGGGGGGAAAGGGATGTGGCGGTAATGAGTACGATGTTGATTTCGCCGATTTACCGGGCGTGGGCGAGGAATGTATTGTCCTGACAGAGAGTTTATCGATCTTTATTCCCATGATGGATACGTTTCGTTTATTC
>CAZQLB010000126.1:629-3773 GCA_964593915.1 uncultured Pseudobdellovibrionaceae bacterium | reverse complement strand
GCGCGACAACACTGGATGAATATCGTCAGCACATTGAAAAAGATGCGGCTTTGGCCAGACGGTTTCAGCCGGTGTACGTGTCTGAACCTACGGTCGAGGATACGATTTCGATCCTGCGGGGGCTTAAGGAAAAGTACGAACGGCACCATGGTGTACGTATCACTGATGGGGCGATTGTGGCGGCTGCCCAGCTGTCGAACCGCTATATTACCGACCGGTTTTTGCCGGACAAGGCGATCGACTTGGTGGATGAAGCAGCGGCCCGTTTGCGGATGCAGGTGGATAGCAAACCTGAAGCGGTGGATGAGCTCGATCGCCGTATCATTCAACTTAAAATTGAACGCGAAGCCCTGAAAAAAGAAACAGACGCCGCTTCAAAAGATCGGTTACAGAAATTAGAGGAAGAATTAAAAGTACTGGAGGTCGAGGCGATTGATTTAACCTCTGCCTGGAAAGCGGAGAAAGAGAAAATTAACGCCAGCCAAAAATTGGTCGAAGAGCTGGATGCAGCCCGGATTGAATTGGAACGTACGGAACGTACAGGTGATTGGAGCCGGGCAGGCGAACTGAAATATGGTACAATTCCGGACCTAGAAAAAAAGCTTTCAGATGCGGGAACGCTCAAAGCTTCTTCGATGATCCGTGAAGAGGTGGGCGAGGATGATATTGCAGCAATTGTCAGCCGATGGACAGGTGTACCTGTGGAAAAAATGCTGGCGGGTGAACGCGAAAAGCTCTTGCATCTTGAAGATGAGTTATCGAAAAAGGTGGTCGGACAGATAGAAGCCGTACGTGCCGTTTCGAATGCTGTACGTCGCGCGCGTGCCGGTCTTCAGGATCCGCATCGGCCGATTGGGTCTTTTCTGTTTTTGGGACCCACAGGGGTTGGGAAAACAGAGCTATCTAAGGCACTTGCTGGCTATCTCTTTAATGATGAGACGGCAATGACGCGTATAGATATGTCAGAATATATGGAAAAACATGCAGTCTCCCGTTTGATTGGGGCTCCCCCTGGATATGTGGGATATGAAGAGGGCGGTGCATTGACAGAATCTATTCGTCGTCGCCCTTATCAAGTTGTTTTGTTCGACGAGGTGGAAAAGGCCCATCCAGATGTTTTTAATGTTTTATTACAGGTTTTAGATGATGGACGTTTGACGGATGGTCAGGGGCGTACAGTGGATTTTACCAATACGATCCTGATCATGACCAGCAATCTTGGGGCGCAGCATTTGACAAGTTTGCCTGAAAGTGGCGATGTGGAAAGTGTACGTGCCGAGGTAATGGAAGACGTACGGGCCGCTTTTCGGCCGGAATTTTTGAACCGCTTGGATGAAATTTTGCTTTTCCGGCGTCTGGACCGCAGTCATATGGTCCGTATTGTGGATATACAGCTTTTGGCGCTGCGCCGGCTTTTGGTGGATCGGCAGATTACATTGGATGTGACGGATGCGGCCAAAGAATGGCTGGGGGATAAAGGGTATGATCCTGTTTATGGCGCGCGCCCCCTCAAACGTACACTTCAGACGTATGTTCAAAATAAATTAGCGGAATTGATTTTGACAGGAACGGTTATGGATGGGATGACGGTTTCGGTTGATGCGCATCCGGGCGGCCTTTCGATTATTCCTAAACATCAGGGGGAGAAGGTCGAAACTTAAAAGGAATGTGCTAAACATGCCCTATTTCTGGCCTCTTTTCCATTTTTATTCGTGGGGAGATGCGCTGGCTGTTCTGGCTTTTAGAATAAAAAGATTAAGTAAATTATCGATACTTAAATAATCTTGACTTTATTTTATGAATAATAATATGTGAATAACTTTATCCACACGTTATACACAAAACAGGTCACAGATGTTTTACTGTTTTGTTTCAAAAAGGACGTTGGCGAAAGGTGGAGAATCGTATACCCTTAAAGCTGCTTTTTCTGTGGCCTTTTGAAGCGAATCTTATGTCTTTTAAACTTGTGCGCATCGTTTTGTTTCCTTTTGTTATGACTGCTCTTTTATCTGGGTGTGGTACAATTGTTGATTCTCCTAATCAAATGGTGTCGGTTCAAACGCCAGGTGCAACAGGGGCTAGATGCGATATCCATGCTATGAATATTCATTATGTGGCCTATCCTCCGCAAAATATCATGATCCGGCGGATGCAAGAACCTTTGACTGTGACGTGTGATGCCCCAGGAAATAGATCTAAAACTATCGTTATTCGTTCCAGAATGAATGGAGATTCGATGGGTAATTTTTTTAATTTAGGGTTGGGGGTTCCGTATGATCAGGTGTCGGGCGCACTTTATCAATATCCTGATGTTGTGACCGTTGATTTTACTTATGCTGCTTGGTCTAGGCCAGCGGATATGCCCGGATATCACGCAGCGGATGGGCTCTCTCCGTACGATGTTCAGTACGAAAACATGTCACCGCATGACGCCATAATCTCACCGCTGAAATCTGTTCCTCTTCCTTATAAAAAGGGGGATGAAGATACAACTTTTGATGATCTTGATTCTTTTGATGATGGCCTTGGCAGCGATGATAACTTTTCATCTTCTCCTGAGGATGGTCAGAAGAGACATTCTTTTTCGCCTTTACAAAGTCCTTCCCAGAATATGCCGAAGGCCAGCTAAGGTTCTTTTATTTCTATTCTCTTTACTGTATTTTCCTTCTATCTATGAGCCTTTATTTATTTCTAGTGATACGTCCGCATTAAAGAAACCAATTTTCCCTGCACTTTGACCCGATCTGGCGATAAAATACGGTCTTCGTATGCGGTATTTTCAGCCTGGAGGATAATCATACCGTCTTTACGGCGCAGACGCTTTAAGGTCACTTCTGTATCATCAATCAAAGCGACAATGATTTGACCATTTTCGGCCATTGATGTGTGTTGGATGATTGCTGTATCTCCATTATGAATACCCGCATCAATCATTGAATCCCCCTTGACGGTTAACGCATAGTGTTCACCGGATCCCAGGAGGTGGGGGGGGATATCCACGGTTGAGCCAAGGTCACGGATAGCCTCGATTGGGGTGCCAGCCGCAATGGTGCCATAAAGAGGAATAGTGAGCGTAGACGGAGGCAATGGCGTCGACATCAGTGCAATAGTTTGTTCTTTTTTGGGGTGGGGGGGTGAAGAAAG
>CAZQLB010000126.1:0-619 GCA_964593915.1 uncultured Pseudobdellovibrionaceae bacterium | reverse complement strand
GACGGAGCCCCGCGCGCCCCCCCCCCCCCACGCCCGCGACCCCCCCCCGGGTGCCGGGCCGAAGAAAGCGGTGGAAGCGATGCTGTGTGTTTTTCGGCATATCCCTCTGGTAGGCGCAAAACTTCTAGTGCACGTGCGCGATGGGGAAGACGAGCCAGATAGCCCCGTTCCACCAATCCCTCAATAAGCCGATGGATTCCTGATTTAGATTTGAGCCCCAAAAGGTTCTTCATTTCATCGAAAGAAGGGGCGATCTCCCCTTGCTGCATTCGTTCATGAATTAAAATCAATAAGTCACGTTGTTTTTTGGTTAGCATGGTGTTAATCCGATATGTTTATGAATTATACACCATATGTTCTACATGTGTTCTTATTATTTGTCAAGGGGTAGATGAATCCTCTTTTTTCTTCGCGAACATCTGGTCCAGAAGACGGATATTGATATGTGCCCCATAAACATCCCTATAATGTCCAAGGGTTAAGAGCATTAATTCATTTTGCTGATTTTCAAATATTTTATCATCGAGGAATTGAAGTTGATGCACTAACAGCTTAATGGCACTAATATTAATTCCAATTTTCTCTTTGAAATGTTTGAGAGCTCTGCTGAGATGGTAGT
>CAZQLB010000125.1:0-3833 GCA_964593915.1 uncultured Pseudobdellovibrionaceae bacterium | reverse complement strand
CAGTTCAGCAGCCTGTTGGCAAAGAAGAGCGATATCATCTGAAATTTGCTGTTTACGTGTTTCGGATGGGAAAATGAGCGCATGCAGTTCTGCGCGCATGGCTTGGCCGTATCGCTGCGCATCATAAGCGCGGGTAATTTGACCAAGAGTCACCCACATTAAGGCAACGGGTGCTAAAACCCCCGCAACCATCCCTCCCAGAAGGGGGAGCGACATGGATAAAAGACCCGTCCCCAATGTCATCATTAGCCATAATGTACATAAAACGATCCAGGCGACAGAAGACCATTGTGCCGCCATATGAGCCCGCGGAATCCATTCAGGAATGCGCATGGATTCAATCTGGCCTGCTGGGGTGAATTCATCTTGTGTTTCATTGTTCAGGTCAGTTTCGGACCAGGTTGCCTGATTTTGTTGCGGTCCTGATGTATCAGTTGGCGGCATAGAAGATTCTGCAGATTGTTTTGATTCCACTTTTAACCCTTGCTTATTCATGATGCCGCGCATGCGGCCTGCCGAAAGGGAAATGGAAGGTTCCGGCAGGGCTAGCCCATCCTCAAGTGTCATTTTGCTGTCTATCGTTCCGGACGATATATCGGACGACGAGTCGTCCTGCGTTAAAACCGACTTTGCGGTGTCCGCTGCTTCAAGAGAGGAACCGAGGGAAGGATGTGCATTTTTAGACATAAAATGCCCCTTTATATGATCGAAAGGTGGAAGGTGCCCCTATGAAACCATAATGGGGATAGCTACGCAATTGACAGCTTCATGTTATCAACAGGTTTGTTGTACGAAAGAATACGCCTGGTTTCAGGGCCTAAGTAATTTTCGGACGTTCATCCGGGGAGAGCAGGGTGTTAATAGTCGATTTGATTTCTGGTAAAATACGTTCGACCGCGTTTTCCCCCTCTAGGATCATATCTTTTGCTTTATCGACTTCCAGTAAACCATACCGTCCAACCAAAGGTTTGATATGGATATCGGGGGGATCACCGGCAAGGCGAGATCGGGTAATCCGGTCCAGAACGATGTTCAAGGATGAAAACATAACACCGAATAAGCTTGGGGCATTTTCTTCACGTTTAAATAGTTTTTCCGTAAAACTATATTTTTTAAAGATTTTCTGATCTTCGGGTGAGACGTCTTGATCATTAAAGACGTCAAATCCCATAATCTTTTGATAATTTTCATCGGCCTTGCGCACTTTTCCAATTAAATCGGCGTTTAAGTCGACGGCAATTGTGACTTTTGCCCCTAGCGCCCGGCAAGCGGAGACGGGTGTGGGGTTCACTAGCGCCCCATCAATCAGGTTTTGGCCATTAATCTGGACAGGCGGGAAAATGCCCGGCATGGCGAATGAAGCCCGCATGGCTTCGATTAACGGGCCGCGGCGCAGCCAGACCTCATGGCCTGTTGCGACATCGGTTGCAATAGCGATAAAAGGGTGGGGCAAATCCGCAATTTGAATACCTTTTAAATGCTCTTCTAATGCGCCTGTGAACTTTTTGCCCACAATAATGCCGGGGGACCGGACCGTAAAATCCAGATATCCAAACAGTTTGCGGCGGTTTAAAGATAGGGCCCAATCCTCGAATTCATCAAGGCGGCTTGCCAGATAAACGCCCCCTACAACCGCGCCGATAGATGTTCCCGCAATTACGTCTGGTTTAATTCCGTGCCGTGCCAAAGCCCGGATAACGCCGACATGTGCAAACCCACGGGCGACACCGGCCCCAAGGGCCAGGCCAATGCGGGGCAGGGGATATCCCCGCATCAGGGGGCGTTGGGGGTCATTCAGGGCTGTTAAGTCTTGCCAGGGTGTGTCATCCAAGGGCATTGCAGGAACCTCTGTCTAATAATATAAGTAACGATAAGGTTATTATAACAAAATTACGTAAATAAATCATCAGAAAGCAGGTTGATATGCCTCGCCGATCTACTTTATCCAGTCTGCCACTCATTCGTCGTCTCGTCAGCACTTATTTACGGCCGCGGATGGGAATGCTGGGGCTTGCCATCATTTGTATGGTGATTTCAGCCGCTATGACAGGGCTTTTTGCGCGGCTTATTCAACCTGTGATTGATGATGTGATGGTTCGTGCAGGGGGGGACGATAGTGCGCGTGCAATGATCCTGCCCATGGGGCTTGCAATCTTGGCGTGTTTTGTGATCCGTGGATTGGCTAGTTATGGCCAATCCTTGCAAATGGCGCGGATCGGTCAAATGATTATCGCGGATATTCAAAATGATTTGTTTCGGCACTTGGTTCGTCTGGATCTTCAATTCTTTCATGACCACCCATCGTCCCAGCTGACATCTCGGATGACATCGGATGTGAATGTGATGCGGTCGGCTGTGACGGATGCATTAGCGGGGGCCATTGCCAGTTTTTTGACCCTTTGTGTGCTTGTGGGGGTGATGATTTATCAAGATCCGCATTTGGCCATTATCGCACTGGGCGTTTTACCGGTTGCCAGTTTGTTTGTGCTGCATTTGGGTAAAAAGTTACGTCGTATTTCAAAATCAATCCAGGATCAGACGGCTGTTCTGGTTGAACGCCTGAATGAAATTTTTCAGGGGATCCGGCAGGTGCATGCCTATGGCCGCGAAGAATATGAACAGACACGGGCCGGGCAAGCCATTGATACCGTCAGAAAGTTAAACGTGAAATCGGTGCAGGTGGGGGAAATGGTCACGCCGCTGAACGAGGGGCTGATTGGGATTGCCATTTTTATTATTGTTGTTTACGGCGGATATCGGATTGCAGATGGTGTAACAACTGCAGGTGCGCTTTTATCCTTTATCGCGGCCTTTTCGTTGGCCTATGAACCCATGAAGAAAATGGGAAAGATGATGAATGCGCTGCTAATGGGTCTTGGCGCGGCGGAACGTGTTTTTGCCCTGATGGATCAGCGACCTGTGATGATATCGCCTATTAACCCTGTACCATTGCGTTTTCAATCGGCACCGGCCATTACATTTGATCATGTGTCATTTTCTTATCCATCTGCGCCGGACAAACGGGCGCTGGATGATATGTCAGTCGTATTTGATGCGGGGAAAAAGACCGCGCTGGTTGGGCTTTCGGGGGGTGGGAAAAGTACAATATTCAATCTGATTTTACGTTTTTATGATCCGATACAGGGCCGCGTGATGCTGGGGGATGTTGATATCCGGGATGCTGATCTTGCGGATATTCGTGCGCACATTGCGCTGGTATCCCAAGATATACATATTTTTAATGCCAGTGTGCGCGATAACATTGCCTATGGGCGTGCAGGGGTGTCTCATATTGATATCATGGGCGCGGCCATGCAGGCGGCAGCGCATGATTTTATTATGGCGATGCCGGATGGATATGACACGGTTTTGGGCGAAAATGGTGTCCGTCTTTCAGGCGGGCAACGGCAACGTTTGGCGATTGCGCGCGCCCTGCTGCGAGATGCGCCGATCCTTTTGCTGGATGAGGCAACATCCGCATTGGATAACGATTCTGAACGGGCGATCCAAGAATCGCTGGCGATCTTGGGACAGGGACGTACAACGATCATGATTGCCCATCGTTTATCGACGGTTCAGCATGCGGATAAGATTGTTGTGATTGATGGCGGAAAAGTGGCCGAGGCCGGAATACACGATGATTTGTTATCGCGTGGTGGTATTTATACCCGGCTTCATGGTACACTTTCGGCATGATGATGTTGATCCGGTCTTATCGCCGCCTGGTTTTACGCGGTGCTGTTTTTATTATCCTTGGGTATATGTTGCTGGTGGCTGGAATGTATGGTTTTCAGCGTTCTTTGCAGTATTTTCCCGATACGTCACTCCCTGAT
>CAZQLB010000124.1:0-3845 GCA_964593915.1 uncultured Pseudobdellovibrionaceae bacterium | reverse complement strand
TCGATCTGCAGACCGAGAGTGACAAACCAAACGACAACGGCGCGCCGTTTTTTATCAAAGGACCAAAACAAACAAAAGAGAGAGAAAAAAAAGGAGAGAAGACAGAAATATCCCGATCCACCCCCATCATAAAAAGACAGATTCGAACGATACATAACCTCAACGCGATGGCGCTGGGGCCGCAAGCATATCAATCGCTTCTTGTACCTTTTGGGGATCAATATGATCCGGTAATTGACCGCTGGCCGCCGCCGCGCCGCCCAAATCAATCAGTTTATTCATCATGTCCCGGTCCATGCCCGAATAGCCATTTGTATTCTCCGTCTTGGATTCTGGACGACTGGATTCTTTTTCTATCCCTGATTTTAATTCCTGGAGTACACCTTTCTCTTTTTGAGCGTCCCCCTCTTTGGTGTCCGGTGATTTTTTATCAGATTTAGAATCATTCCCAAGGAACGAAAACAAATCATCCGGAATAGCATTTTGAATCATCTTGGACGTCATCTGCACAACATAATGCGTGCGCGATGTCCCAAACCATTTCTCTGTTTGCTCTTCATTCATGGCCATGTGGACAGGTAAATAAAAGAGTCCTGTAATCAACAAACCGCGCGCCAGACCAAAAAGCACCCCCAGCGTCCGGTCAATCGCCCCCAGTCCGACCGCGCGCACCTGCTCGGCAATCAAATGGGAAATAACGGACAAAACACCGAAAATAACAATAAAAACGAGTCCATACACCAAAATAGCGGACACAAGGGTCATCGGAATTATGTTCCATAATTTATCAGCAACCTCTCCGGCTTTGATCCCCAGCATATCATCCATAAATGGCCGCATGTCATCGCCATAGGCAACCGACGCCAACGCGCCGCCAATCGACCCAAAAATTGTCAAAACTTCCCGAATAAACCCGCGCCAAAAGGCATGCAGCGCAGAAATCAGTAAAACAGCCAGTACAATGATATCAAAAAACATGAAATACCCCTTTTGCGCGACCTTCCTACCCCAATAAGTTAATCATATCCTGGACATGCCGAATTTCAGAAACAGAGAGCTGGTCCGGGATTTTCTTTCCCCCCTCTTTTTTCAGGCGTGTCGGCATCACGGCATATTTAAAACCCAGTTTTCCTGCCTCCCGTAAACGCAGATCTGGCTGGGGCACTTGCCGTACCTCACCCGCAAGACCCACTTCACCAAAAAAGACCATGTCATGTTGAATGGGTTTACCCGAATGCGCCGATAAAAGAGCCGCAACAACGGCCATGTCTGCTGCCGGTTCTGTGATCTTTAATCCGCCGGCCACGTTCAAAAAAACGTCCATTCCAGAAAAGGCAATACCGCACCGCGCCTCTAGCACCGCAAGAACCATGGCCAAACGCCCCGAATCCCATCCAATGACGGCGCGGCGCGGTGTGCCATATCCGGTTGGGGCCGCCAACGCCTGAATTTCAACCAGGACAGGGCGCGTCCCTTCAAGCCCGGCCAGAACAGCACTTCCAGGGGCATCAACTTGCCGCTGAGCCAAAAACAATTCTGATGGGTTTGATACTTCCTCAAGCCCCGCACCAGACATCGCAAAAACACCAATTTCATCCGTTGGCCCAAAACGGTTTTTCACAGTCCGCAAAATCCTGAATTGATGTCCACGATCTCCTTCGAAATACAAAACTGTATCCACCATGTGTTCTAAAACACGAGGACCTGCGATCTGCCCTTCTTTTGTCACATGCCCAACCAATATAAGACAGCAATTATTTTTCTTGGCTGCCCGAATAAGTTCATGTGTGCACGCGCGCACCTGCGTCACTGTACCGGGTGCGCTTTCAACGCTATCCAAATACATCGTCTGAATAGAATCTATAATGACAAGACTGGGCGGATTTGTTTTTGTTTCAATCGCCGCAATAATGTCCCGCACATCTGTTGATGCCGCAAGACCAAGCGGCGCTTTTGATAACCCAAGCCGCTGGGCACGCAAGCGAACCTGATCCACCGCCTCTTCACCCGATACATAAAGACAAGCAATACTTTTTTGTGCAAGCCGCGCCGCAACCTGGAGTAAAATAGTTGACTTCCCGATCCCGGGATCACCGCCAATAAGGACAGCGCATCCGGGAACCAGCCCATCCCCCAATGCCCGATCAAATTCGCCAATACCGGTTATATATCGGGGGTAATCACGGGCGCCGTCTTCGAACGACAGGTCAACAACCTCAAGCGCACGTCCCGTACGCCCGCCCCCGTTTTTTTTAGAGGAAAAAGGCGTAGCCGCAACAGTCTCCTCTACAAACGAATTCCATGCATTGCATGCGTCGCATTTCCCGGACCATTTTGATGAAACCGTGCCGCAATTCTGACAGACATACTGGGTTTGTGCCTTCGCCATTCTAACCCCTTGCCTTATCCTTCAGCCTTAATTGCCCAATGAATAATTGTTTTTTTGGGATCCGCCAAACCGGTAATCACAATCTGTTTTGTTTTTTCAGGCGCACCCGTTG
The DNA here is from genome assembly GCA_964593915.1 of uncultured Pseudobdellovibrionaceae bacterium. Classification (GTDB taxonomy): domain Bacteria; phylum Pseudomonadota; class Alphaproteobacteria; order Micavibrionales; family Micavibrionaceae; genus CAZLPZ01. The sequence continues at coordinate 1,344 of CAZQLB010000124.1, read as the reverse complement.
CCGCCAGGTAAACACTGTCATCAATCAAAACCTGTTCCCCATCATGGTGCAAGTAAAGCGATGTTTGATCCGGTAATCTCAAACACACAGCATGACCATTGGCAACCGGTGTAACGGAAACGGATGGATGCACATGAAAGCGTACCGCATACGGCACAGAAACCGCATCCACATGATCCGACCATACAGTGTCGGCGCCGCGAATATCCATCTCATCCGACGCAACAAAAATCTGACGTGTATGCATAAATTTATTCCGTGAAAGATATCCATTATGGGTTACTTCAGTATAAATACCACGATCATTCTGGGTGGATAAAACATCTGATGTCCCCGCCCCATGCAAAGGAATATTATCTGTATCATCCAGAACAAGCGCCGTATGCGCCGCCGTAGCCGCCAAAAGATCCTGCCACATCTTATCATGTGCATGAGGGCCGCAGTTCACAAAAACAGGCTGTCCCTGAACGCTCATTTCAAATGCACCGCATGACGCAAATTTCTTGTTTTCATCACCGGGCTGCGCCGTATCAACAATCAAAGTAATCCCATTTTTATCCAGCCGATCAAACCCCGTCTGGGTTAAAGAGCGTTGAATTCCTGACCCAGACTTTAAATGAGCGATCAGCGAACAAACCCCATGTGGATCCATTGTTACCCCGCCATGAAACGCCGCCAGGTATCCATTTCCCTTGTCAAAAAAACGTAGTCCCGACCCGGATCGATCCAGCGCATACGATAATTGTTCCGGCATTGGAATGTTCGCCGCATCCATCACATCCCGAAGCCGCAGCAGCGCGCGGACAAAGGGGAAAAGATCACTTGGCCGCCGGGTCATCGGGCCGCCATCGGCATAAATCAAATGATCCAGCGCACGAATAGCCACATATAATCCATGATCTATCACATCCGGCCCATAACCCAATGCTATACCACACATGGCGTATGCAAGGCCTGTAAAAAACTGTTCATCATGCTGAATCCGCCGACCTGTCACAGCATGAAGGTACCGCGCATGGTCCGTAAAAAAGTGAATAAGATCTTGATGGCTTTTGGCATTCAAAACAGGAAATAAGAATCTGTATACCTCACCCACATGCAAAAGACGGAAAGCCGCATCCATCGGCGCATGAAGTGGGTATTTCAAATCTGTGTTCGCAAGCGACCAACATGTCATCAGTTTATAAGCAGCGCGCGCCGCCTCATCCGTGCCAACAGCCCACAGATCGAGAATCCAGGAAAATTGATGAAAATCTTTCGCGAGTTTATAGGATCCTTGTGGACCCATCAGCGCAATTAAATCCTGTTCACTATATTTTTGCGCAAATCGGATCAGTTCTTGCC
>CAZQLB010000123.1:0-3895 GCA_964593915.1 uncultured Pseudobdellovibrionaceae bacterium | reverse complement strand
ATCTGGTTCATTGCAAATGAAAAAGGGATCTGATCTCCGAATCCCTGAATCACAGACAGTTCAGGCGAAACGGCGCCATAACCTATATCTTCTTGTTTCGTTTTCTGTCCTTGGTCCATCCGTACATAAGGCGATCCAGGAGATGATGTCCGACGAGACACCCCAGAAGCAACAAAAGTCGGGTCAACCGCCTGCGTCCCGACAAGAGGAGAGGCAGGCTGCGCCAAAGGAGGAGGATAGGCTCCAGGAATCGCACGGGTTTCAGATACATCATTCCTGATAGAGGGCACCGCAGAAACGGTATCTTGCTGGTCCAAAGGGGCCCATTCAATTTCAGGAGGAGATACCGGACGAGATTCATAATCCTTTTGATCTTCAGGATTGCTCTTCAAAACAGGGGCGGATGACGCCTCATCCGGAAACGGCAAAACATCCGAATTTCGATAATTATCCGATGCCACCGCGGATCCGCCAACCGGAGGAACCCAATCAAAACCAGCCTGAACCGGATAAACATGCGCAAAAGCGGCAAGAAACCCAATCAAAGCAACCCTTGTTCTTACATAACTCTTCATTTTACAAACACCCTTGTCTGTGTTCTCATTAAACGCTATTAGATCAAAAGTACGCCCGTTAATCAAGCAACAGGAAAAGGATATATTATGGTAGAGAAAATAACATCCATCGTAGGCGAGTTTAAAGCTTTTATCTCAAGAGGGAATGTCATTGACCTGGCCGTTGGTATTATCATTGGCGCCGCCTTCACCGGAATCGTGAACTCACTTGTGAATGACGTCGTGATGCCGATTATTGGGCTTTTAACCAGCGGGGTTGATTTTTCAAATATTTTCATTCCCCTATCACTGGAAAAAATGAATGACACGATTAAAACGGTAAAAGCCGCAAAAGAGGCTGGCATTCCCATCATATCCGTGGGTGTATTTATCAATGCTGTCATTAATTTTCTTATTGTTTCGTTTGTTATTTTCATTCTTGTGAAGCAAATCAACAAATTGAAACGCAAGGAAGAAGCGGAAAAAGCACCAGCTGCTCCGACTGAGGATGTTGTTTTGCTCTCCGAAATCCGGGATATCTTAAAAAATCAAACAAAATAAGAACAGTATATTCGTTTCATTCGTATAGAGGGCGTGCAAACGCCCTCTTCGCATTGGATAGGGTCGCTTAAACGACGATAGTGCCCGAATCAATTCACAATAACGGCCCGGGCGATATCACGTGCAAAGCCAGGTAACGTCGGATCACGTGCCCCCATCACCAAGATAACATCATCCTGATATGGTTGCTTTTGTGCCCATGAGATAAAAGCATCCCGGCTTTGTATCAAATCCACCTGTCCGACAGGATTAAGGGATCGGATATCATCCACCAGTAAATCAGATGAAATATCCTTCACCGTCGTTCCTCCAAAATAGGGAATAGGCGCCATAAAAAACTGATCCTGAGGACGTAGTATCTTTGCAATCATTGGACATAAATCATCCCGCATCAGCCGCATAGGACCAAAACCAACCGGCTGCATATAAACAATCACACGGCGTCGCCGGGCCTGCGCCGTTTTAATCGCCGCCTCAATTTTCAAAGTATTTTGAGCATAATCATCAACGACATCGACAGAAGCAGACGACCCCACAACTTCAAATCGCCGCGCGACCCCTTGAAACTGGGATATCGCCTTGATCATGTCGGGTATCTCACATCCGTAAAGTGATCCGAGAGTCATCGCTGCCGCCGCATTTTGTGCATTATGTGCACCTGGAACCTTTAGTTTGACAGGATGTCCTTCATATTCAAACGTTACATGGTCCGGATATGTTTGAATATCTTGTGCGCTGAATTTTTGAATAGGCACCCCCTGATCAGCCAAGGAAGCAAGGGCGGGATCTTCAGGAATCACAATCCCCTTCACGCTGCTGCGTGCAAGTGCAACATAAATTTCTAAAATACGTTCAGGTGAATCATGATCATGACCCAAATTAAGAATCACCGTCGATTCAGGCGCATAAGCCATGATACCGCGATCGCTTTCATCCGCTTCAATAACCAAAGGGCCCGTTCCAACATACGCGCTACCTGGTTTTCCATCCTCAAGTAAAATACGCAAATCAGCACCTGTAATAAGGGATGGATCATGACCACACGCACGAAGAATCTCAAAAACCATGGCAGTTGTTGTGGATTTCCCCGCCGTTCCCGTAATCGCAATCGTGGGGCACATACGTGTATAGGCGGCGATCCATTCTGTCCGCCGGATAACAGGTATACCAAGAGTTCGTGCCATAACAATATCGGGCACATCATCCTCAACAGCCGCAGACGAAACAACAGCCGCAGCGCCAGGTATACCAGATCCATCCTGGGGATAAATCGTGATCCCGCGTGAAATAAATCCATCTCGCTGAAAAAGAGCAACGCCACCATCAAAACTGCGGTCGGATCCGGATACCGTCCCACCAGAAAGAATGCGGAAATCAGCAAGAGCACTCACTCCTACACCGCCAATACCCACAAAATGAATACGTGCACTCTTGTCTTGAATAAGCTGATCAGAAAGATCTATCATCAATATATCCCTTCGGTTGTACGATCCCCTATATCCTGTTCTTCTGGCACAGTGGGGGGCAAGTATGGTGAAATATCTTCTTTTGGCGCGGGAACATAAGCAGGCGGCTCAGCATAATCTGTATTGCCAATCTGTGCATCTGATTGCACCTCTGATTGCGCCCCAACAACATCAGTGACACGATCAATCGTGGGTTCTGTCCCTTCGGTAAAGGCTTCCCAGATCGCATGAGGATCCCCATAATTTGCGATATGCCCCGTATGAGCATCCACCAAGACCTGACGAATACCAGATGGAACACGGAAAGGGACAGCCGGTGTACCATCAAGCGCCTTGCTCATAAATTCACGAAAAATAGGAACGGCAAGCGATCCGCCTGTTTCTTTATCCCCCAATGATTTGGGTGTATCAAAACCAACAAATACACCTGCTACAAGATCTGGTGTAAACCCAATAAACCATACATCACGTGATTCATTGGTTGTCCCTGTTTTACCCGCAATCGGGCGTCCTAAATCTGATAATTTCTTGGCCGTCCCGCGCTGGACAACTCCCTCCATAATGGAAACCATTTGATATGCGCTGCGCGGGTCTTCAATCTGAAGACGCGTGTCAGAAAGTTCAGGAACACTCTGTCCTTCCCATCTCATACGTGGGCCACAAGTTTCACATCCACGCGCATCGGCCCTGTAAATCGTTTGCCCTCTGCGCCCTTGTATACGATCAATAAAATGCGGTTCAATTTTACGTCCGCCATTCACAAGCATCCCATAAGCCGCCGTTAACCGCAGCAACGTCGTTTCGGTTGAACCCAATGCATTAGCCAGATGTGGCTGCATCTTATCTGAAATCCCAAACTTTTTAGCATAATCAACAACCGTATCCATTCCAACTCGTTCTGCAAGACGAATCGTCATTAGGTTGCGCGATTTTTCAATCCCGACACGCAGCGTTGAGGGACCCAGGAAATCATCCGTATAGTTTTCTGGCCGCCAAATACGTCCCAAGGCATCCGTGTAGACAATAGGACCATCCAAAACCAAAGACGTCGGGGTAAATCCGTGATCAAGTGCCGCAAGATAAATAAACGGCTTAAAAGCAGATCCCGGTTGACGGTACGCCTGTGTCACACGGTTAAACTCACTTCCTTCAAACATCCATCCACCTTGCATCGCCAAAATACGGCCCGTATGAGGATCCATTGCAACAATGGCCCCCTGAAGACGCGGGACCTGCCGCAGCATATAAGTCCCCTTAACCTCTGCATCGGGCTCCAGCATAATGACATCACCGATTTTTAAGACATCGCCCGTT
>CAZQLB010000122.1:0-3904 GCA_964593915.1 uncultured Pseudobdellovibrionaceae bacterium | reverse complement strand
AATAATCGGTTTAGGCAGCGCACCGCCCAGCACAATTTGGATCGCCGCATTCAAAAACGGCGTATCCATATATGTCCATCGGATCCATGCGATCAGCCATAATTCAATCGCGACCACCACCGCCGCAACACCCGTTGCCACCCAGAAATCCGCAATCAAGTACGGCAGCGCATGACCAAGCCCGCCCACAGCGGTCATCAGCCCACATACAATCCCGCGCAGCCACGGATGCCCCCGCCCGGTAATCGCGCCATCATCGGACATCGCTTCGGTGATCCCCATGCTGATCCCCGCGCCCACCGACGCCGCAATTCCGACCAAAAATGTTTCCCATGATGAATGGGTTGCAAATGCCGCCGCAAAAATAGGCGCCAGTGTCGATACCGATCCATCAATTAAACCCGCAAGCCCCGGCTGCACAACCTGAAGTACAAAAAGCTGCCGCGCCGCATCATCTTCGCGCGTCCGTTCATCAATCGTCAGATTTTTTTGTTCCAGTTCAAACGCCTTGGCCTCATGTCCACGTTCGATTAAAGACAGATCGCCCAAAAGTTTCCGTACCTCAACATCGCGCGCGATCTGAGCTGCCCGTGCATAAAACTGCGCAGATTCCAGTTCCATCAATTCGACCTGGCGCCGAATGGTATCAATGCGTAAATTATCCATGAGCCACAGCGGGCGCCGTTTCATAAACCCGCGCACGTCCGCCCGGGTAATATAAGGAAGCTGCGATCCAAATTTCTGATGGAACATATCAAGGAGCATGTTTTTATGCCCCTGCTCTTCTGACACCATTTCATCAAACATCTGGGCACTGGCCGGATAATCGGCCCGCACCTTATTCGCAAAGCTGGCGTAGATCTGTGCGTCTTCTTCCTCGGCACTGATGGCCAAAGATAAAATCTCGGCTTCATTCAGATCCGAAAAGTTTTTAATCATAGCCATATCAAATTTCCTTTATCCTGCGGGATATACCCAAAAGAATAACCCCGGCGGCGGCACACGTTATGAGTCTGTTATCGATTCATAATATAGCGCACTTTTACCAATAAAAAACCCGCCTGATTTAAAAAATCAGACGGGTTTTAAAGTTCGAAGTGGGTAAAATTATTTACCTACAGCTTCTTTCAGTTCTTTTGCTGCGCGGAAAGCAATTTTCTTTTTCGCAGGAATCTTGATCGATTCGCCGGTTGCAGGGTTACGACCCATGCGTGCGGCACGTTTTTTAACCTGAAGAATACCAAGGCCAGCCATGCGAACACGGTTCCCTTTTTTCAGATTTTTCACCAGATGGGCCACCAGGTCATCCATCATGGCGTTTGCCGTTTTTTTCGGCATTTCATATGATTCAGCAAGTTCAGCCGCGATTTGTTTCAGCGTCACGGTTGGTACAGTAGCAGTTGCCATAGCTTTTCTCTCAATAAGTTAGAAAGTGTGAAACCAGTCAGTCGTCATCTAAATATCAGGATCTAAAAAGGTCCGAACCAGAATCGAACTGCGTATAGGTACATGCTACAATACTTTTTGCCATCTTTGTCGAGAGGGTTTTTACAAAAAAGCCTGTTTTTTCGCCTTTTTTTGATGTTTGCTGTGGATAACCTTGCATTTTCGACCAAAAAACGGCATAAAAGGCCCAGTTTTTTTACCTATCACCCTAAAAGGACATATACCTCATGGCAACAAAGACCCCATCTAAACGTGCTTCTACGGCCCCAAAAGTGGGCTTCGTCTCTTTGGGATGCCCAAAAGCCCTGGTTGATTCGGAACGAATCCTCACGACTCTACGGTCCGAAGGATATGATTTCGCCCCTGATTATAATGGCGCAGACGTGGTTATTGTGAACACATGCGGTTTCCTGGACAGCGCGCGGGACGAAAGTCTGGCCGCCATTGGCGATGCCATGGCCGAAAACGGAAAAGTTATTGTCACCGGGTGCATGGGCGCCGAACCAGAACGTATCCGCGAAAAATTCCCGAATGTCTTATCCATTACAGGCCCCCAGCAATACGAAAGTGTGGTGGATGCGGTGCATGCAGCAATCCCTCCCTTGCATGATCCCTTTGTTGATCTGGTCCCTCCGCAAGGTATTAAATTAACGCCGCGCCACTATGCATATTTAAAAATCTCTGAAGGCTGTAATAATCGCTGCAGCTTTTGCATCATCCCAAAACTGCGTGGCGATTTGGTATCCCGCCCTCTGAACATGGTGATGCTGGAGGCTGAAAAACTGGTCCGTGCCGGAGTCCGTGAAATCATGGTCATCTCTCAGGATACAAGCGCCTATGGTGTTGATACAAAATACGCCCCCGTCACCTATGCGGGACAAGAATACCGCACAAAATTCCAGGATCTGGCGCAGGCACTAGGGACTTTGGGGGTGTGGGTGCGAATGCACTATGTATACCCCTATCCACACGTGGACGACGTTATTCCGTTGATGGCTGATGGTAAAATCCTGCCTTATCTGGACATCCCGTTTCAGCACGCATCACCAAACGTGCTCAAGGCCATGAAACGCCCGGGAAATCAGGAAAAAACACTGGACCGTATTCATGCCTGGCGGGCGGGCTGTCCTGATTTAACGCTGCGGTCCACTTTTATTGTTGGATTCCCTGGCGAAACCGAAGAGGATTTTAGCATGCTTCTTGAATGGACGCGTGAAGCTCAAATCGATCGCGCCGGCTGTTTCAAATACGAGAATGTAGATGGCGCACCATCCCAATCCCTGGATGGTCATGTCCCCGAAGAGGTCAAAGAAGAACGCTGGAACCGTTTCATGGAAGTACAACAGGAAATTTCCGCATCCCGCTTGGCTCAGAAAGTTGGAAAAACAATCCCTGTCATTTTGGATGAAATTGGACAAAAAGGTACAGCCATGGGCCGGTCCCAAGGGGACGCCCCCGAAATTGACGGGAATGTCCAGATTGCGGGCCTTAAAAAAGATGCGAAGGTTGGCGATATCGTCTCGGTCAAGATTATGGGGTCAGATGAATACGATTTAATGGGAAAATGTGCATAACCCCCACCCCTTATGCAGCGAGATGGGGATCCGCCCCGCCAATGACAATCATGTTATCTTTTTATTTTAAATGCGTATAAAGCCTACAATTTATGAGACGTTCAATTTATAAGACGTTTCAGGCGGGCACCTCAAACGTCTAGTTCAATCGGCACGCCCGTATCCAATTCACGCGCCGCAATATCCTGGGGCGTATTTTGGCCCAAATGAACCAAAAGTGCCCGCAGCGAATTTCCATGCGCAACCACCAGAACCGTTTTTGACTGGTCCAGCAGCGGGCGGATATGCAGGTCAAAATACGGTCCCGCCCGTTTAACCACATCGGCCAAACTTTCCCCACCTGGCGGCGCTATATCATAACTGCGCCGCCAAATCTGCACCTGTTCTGCACCATATTTTTCACGCAGTTCATCCTTATTCAGCCCCGTTAAATCACCATAATCCCGTTCACGCAAGTCATCATGCCGGGTCATGTTCCACGTCCCATCCGCATTTTTTAGATGATGATTCAAAGGCTCTGTCGCCTCCAAAACAATCTCGGCCGTATGAATGGCACGTTTCAAAGTGCTGGTAAAAACAGAATCAAACCGATATCCGGCCTTTTGCAGGGCCTTGCCCGCGACCACAGCCTCGGCCCGTCCTTGATCCGATAAATCCACATCCGTAAAGCCTGTAAACCGATTTTCCTTATTCCAAACGGACTGCCCATGCCGGATAAGAATTAAATTAGACATAATAATACCTCTCTATTACCCCACCGTGACCCGACATCACTGTGCATAATAAAGACTATATACTTTGACACACACGTCAATCCATGGCATAAGTCGGATCACCATAAAAGGCATGCTTGAAAGCCGTTGCGGTCGACTGTTAAGGATCTG
>CAZQLB010000121.1:0-3925 GCA_964593915.1 uncultured Pseudobdellovibrionaceae bacterium | reverse complement strand
GTCCCGTTCCTGGCAATCCGCCAGTTTTCCAGGTAGGTTCGAAATATCCATGACTCCTTTGCGGCGGGATAGTTCGCGGGCACGACGTGCAGCTTCGCGTGCAGATGCCGCATCAATAATTTTTGTAATGATTTTCTTTGCATCTGCTGGATGTTCTTCAAGCCAGGTGCCAAGACCATCAGCAACCGCCTGTTCAACAACGGGGCGTACTTCTGACGAGACCAGTTTATCTTTTGTCTGTGATGAGAATTTGGGGTCGGGGACCTTGACAGACAGGACACAGGTTAAACCTTCCCGCATGTCTTCGCCGGACAGTTCGATATCTTTTTTCTTGAGCAGGTTATTATCCTCGGCATATTTGGCGAGGGTACGGGTGAGCGCCCCTCTGAACCCGGCAAGGTGCGTTCCTCCATCGCGCTGGGGAATATTGTTTGTGAAACACAGCATTGTTTCGTGATAGGCATCGGTCCATTCAAGTGCAGCTTCTACGCCAATACCGTTTGTTTCAGATTTCATTGAAATGGATGGCGTGAAAATCGGTTGTTTGGCGCGGTCAAGCCATGTCACAAAACTTTCGATACCCCCTTCAAAATGAAACTGGATTTCCTTTGGTTCATCGCCGCGATCGTCGCGCAGAAAAATATTGACACCCGAGTTTAAAAAAGCGAGTTCGCGCAAGCGGTCTTCCAATGTGCTGAAATCAAACGTGGTCATTGTGAATGTTTCTGCCGATGGCATAAAGGTCACTTCTGTCCCTGTTTGATGCGGAGCATCACTGATGACTTTTAGTGGAGCTTCCGCATCGCCGCGACGAAAACGCATGGCCCATAATTTACCCTGGCGCCAGATTTTTAAATCCAAAAAGTCAGAAAGGGCATTTACAACCGAAACCCCAACCCCGTGAAGACCACCGGATACTTTGTATGAATTCTGGTCAAATTTACCGCCGGCGTGCAGCTGGGTCATAATGACTTCGGCGGCGGAGACGCCTTCTTCCTGGTGAATATCAACGGGGACGCCACGGCCGTTATCGCGGACGGTGACGGATCCATCTTTGTTCAAAACAACGTCAATCCGGTCGCAATAACCAGCCAAAGATTCATCAATGGCGTTATCCACAACCTCGTACACCATGTGGTGAAGGCCGGATCCGTCATCTGTATCACCAATGTACATGCCAGGACGTTTTCGGACGGCATCAAGGCCGCGCAAGACCTTGATTGAGTCGGCGCCGTAGTCTTCTGCTGCACGTTCTGTGGATGATGCGGACATTGTTTTTTATACCTTATTTTATAAGTGGTTTTCGTGGAATTGTTTATATCATGCTTGGGGCAAAAACGCACCCGATTTTTTATGGGGTATCCACATATTAAATAATTGATATATATAAATTATTTTACTTGAATTGCAAGGTTACTAAAAGGGCGGCAGTCAATACCAAGCCAAAGCCTGCAAGCTTGTCACTTTCATCCTTTTTTCCCATCCATTTTTCGATCGCCGCGATGAATACGGGCGCTGTAAAAAGGACGACCGAAACATATGCCGGATTATCGACAAGGATAAAAGCATACGCTTTTGCTCCGATGGATAACATGGATCCAAGTGCGATCAAGGCGCCAGCACCAATGCTGAAGCGGGATAAGAAAATATCGCGCGCAATCGGCTTTTTAATCAGCCAATAAAGGTAATAGGCAATGGCTAAAATTCCCCCTTGTGTCATGACAAACGCGAGGCCAGAAACATTCAAAGGGGCATAAGAGAGAACGATTTTAGACGCAATAGGGCCCAGTGTTGCACCCAAGATCACAAACCATATATCACGGACGGCGGCCAGTGATATATGATCGTGCCGCATACGGGTTGCGCAGAATACGCCGAAAAACAGACATGCTAGGATCATCAGGCTGCGCACCGGATGATCTAAATAATTTTGGATCAATGCAGGGTTGTGTAAAAACCAGAGGAAAAAGGTGGGAATGGCGGCCATGGGCAGGACACGCGAAATAACACCCGCACCATGTTTTTTAACCCCATTAAAATAAATCATATCTGTAATCGCCATCCACAGGGCGATCAGAATGGTGCCGATATAGAAAAGAGGATCGGTCGGTACCCCGATGTAGAGAACAACAGGGACCATGCAAAAGAAACTAAAAATCCGAAGCCAGAAAAGCATCGATAATGTATCGGGTCGTATGGCCTGGTGCAAAAGGGGCATGGACGCTGCGCCAATAACAGATAAAAAGGCAAAAAAAGACCACATCATTTTATTCTTCTTTTTTTATAATTTGAGCATTTTGAATGTTAAAGGTTGTCATTTTTCGCCCTTTTAATTCGGACGATATCTCGGTCCCTGATATAAAAATTTGTCCGCCCAGTTGTTCTAAAATATCAATCAGGGCTGTTTGCCGTGACCCGTCCAGATGGGCCATCATATCATCTAACAGCAAAATAGGGGGGTCTTTATAATCAAATGTCAGAACGCGTGCATGCGCCAGAAAAAGAGATGTGATAAGAGCCTTTTGCTCACCCGTTGAACATTGATTTGCAGGCATGTTTTTTGCGGCATAGTGGACAGACAGATCGGACCGATGGGGGCCTATTGTCGTCGCTTCGGCGGCTTTATCTTTCTCTCGGTTCCTTTGGAGGAGGGATGTATAGTCCTGTTCGATAGCGACAGAAGGGACGTTACCAATTTTTTGTTCAATTTCACCGACTATAGACATGATCGGAATAGGAAAAAGCGGATCCTTGTGTTTTTCCATGTTGTTCGATAACCGATCGACATAATCTGTTCGTGCTGTTGCAACAGCGACCGCAGTTGTGGCCAGATCGGATTCGATAGTGTTTAACCATGTTGAATCGTATTTTGGCATGCTTAAAATACGGTTACGTTCAGTGATCAATCGTTCCATGCGGGTGAGCCGTCCAGTGTGAGCGGGGTCATAGGTGGATACCCAGCGGTCAATCAGTCTGCGTCGTGCAGATGCACTATCCATAAAAAGGCGGTCATAGGCCGGTGTGAGCCATGCGCAGCGGATCAAGCTTTGACGATCTTCGGATCGGGATGATGGGGCGCCATTGATATGGATAATGCGTTTTTGTGTTTGGGGATCGATACTGATTCCCATTTGGCTTTCGCCGTAAGGTCCCACGATTTTCGCGTGTAGGGCAAAAGGAGGGGGCGTCTGGCGTTCGTCTGCTATCCCGATGTGATTTTGCGGAATAGGAGAACGATAGTGCAGATCATGGGTGTCGGCGCTGCGTAAACCTCGACCAGGTGGGAGAATCGATATGGCCTCCATCAGGTTTGTTTTTCCAGCCCCATTTGGTCCCGTAAGCACCACAAGTCCGCCCGAAAGAGGTTCCAGGCGGATTTGGGTATAATTACGAAAATAGGAAAGGGACAGTGAGGTCAGGTACATAAGAACCTCTATTCAGAAAACGGGGCTTTAGAGGGCCTGTTTCTATCTGTCTTTCCCTTATACACGAAGCGGCATAATGACGTACAACGCACTGGCGTCACTTGTATCCTCGATAATTGTGGGGGATGTGCTGTCTGCCAGTTTCATGCGGCATGCAGCTCCATCCACTTGGCCCGTGATATCCAGCAGATAGCGGGCATTAAATCCAATTTCAATGGCCGGCGCTTCGGAATGAACCTCGATATCTTCGGTAGCACTACCTGATTCGGCGGAGCTTGCGGATAATGTCATGGTTTTACCGTTCAGGGTGATTTTAACCGCGCGGGTTTTTCCATCTGAAATCGTGGACACACGATCGATTGCGCTTGAAAACACTTTTGGATCCACTTCGACCATTTTGTCGTTTCCGGCGGGAATGACACGGTTATAATCTGGAAAGCTACCATCGATCAATTTTGTTGTTAAAACAATATCATCATAGGCGAATTGAATCTTGTTTG
>CAZQLB010000120.1:0-3927 GCA_964593915.1 uncultured Pseudobdellovibrionaceae bacterium | reverse complement strand
CCTAAAACCCGCACAAATAGCATCCATCAATAACGCAGATATGCAACCATAAAAGATCAGGTGCAAAACTATGGGCACACAGGTTTTGATACTGGATGCCCCGGATAGAACGTTGCCGCCCACTTGCGCACCTGGGTATCTGACATCTGCGCCGCCTTTGGAATCCGTTTTGCATAGACCGCACAAAAGATATCAGGACGCATTGTTGCCGCATCCTTTGACACTTTATTCGCAAGCTGGGTCCGCAGGTCATTCAGCTGATCAACAGGATCCTTCTCCCCCGCACGCTTGTAATAATTAATCAGCGCATTTTCATACGATGCGAATGTCGGGCCATGTGCCGCCGTAAATTTTTTATACTGATAATAATAATTTTCCTGGCCTTTTGGGGTGCGGTGCTGACAGTTCAAACCAATAACCATCAATTCCGAATGAATACGAATACCCTGCTCGGCCTCGGCCTCGGCCTTTGAATAACAGACAGCAGCATAAGCGCCCCCTGCTCCAAAAACCGCAAAGCACAGCGCACTCAAAACCAAAGATCGTACAGCAGTCCAAAAACGCATCATGCAGCCACCGGTGTCAAAACAGGATTTCCGTCAAAATAAGCCCGCAGGTTATCCAAAACAAGTTGCCCCATAATATGCCGCGTTTCAATCGTTGCCGATCCGATATGAGGGGTTAAGACAACATTATCCAGGGACTTCAGCTCGGCTGGCACCTGCGGTTCCATCGCGAAAACATCCAAACCCGCCCCCGCAATCGAACGATTAACTAGTTTTTCGACCAAAACGTCCTGATCCACCACACTGCCCCGCGCAATATTGATTAAAAAGGCCGATGATTTCATCGCCGACAACGCCGCACGATTCATCATATTCTTGGTATCTGGTGTTGCGGCGCAAGCCAGGATAACATAATCCGCTTTATTCAAGCATTTTATTAAATCATGTTCATAACAATATGAAATATCTTCTTTTTTTCGTGGTCCATGATAGATAACATTCATCCCAAAGGCCGCTAAACGCTGGGCAATCGCCTGTCCGATCCGGCCCATCCCAATCACAGCAGCCGTTTTACCAGACAATGCATGCCCCAGCGGGAAAGAGGCCGCCCCCCATTTTCCAGCCCGAATAAACATATCGGCTTCGGCCACACGGCGTGATACAGCCAACAATAACGCCAATGCCAAATCGGCCGTATCATTCGTTAAAACGCCCGGTGTGTTTGTCACCATAATCCCCCGGGATTTTGCCGCCGCTATATCAATATTGTCATATCCAACACCATACTGCGCAATCATCTCAAGATTCGGCAACGCCTCCATCATCTTGGCGCTCACACCCGGCCCGTTATAGGTCGATAAAATAGCTTGAACATCCGGTCCTATGGCCCGAATCGTCGCATCCGGATCCTGTTCTTGCCATAACCGCACCACAGAAAAATCCTGATCCAGTCGATCCATTTCTTCTTGAAGCATCGATCCAATTGCAAGAAGTGTTCTTTTCATTAACATAATCCTTTATATTTAAGCTACCAGATGCTCTCATCCCCGCAAATCAGGCAGAGAAACCAGCTTTTTTACACATCGCCCCTCCGGACCAATACAAGGCAGCCGTATTTGGCCATTCCCCCTAAAAAACATCAGTAAAAACTTGATCCCGGCGCGGTATCTATGCTTTAACATCCTTTCATTAAAAGGAAAAGACGGATGACCACACAATCCACACCTAAAAAACTATACATTAAAACATGGGGTTGTCAGATGAATGAATATGACAGCCACCGGATGGCCGACACCTTGCGCGGACTGGGGTACACCCTATCCGATGCGCCGGATGATGCGGATATGGTTGTCCTCAACACCTGTCACATTCGCGAGAAAGCAACCGACAAGGTCTTTTCAGAACTCGGACGCCTGCGTGATCATAAAGAGGAACGCGCTAAGAATGGAAAGCAAACAGTTATCGCCGTTGCTGGATGTGTGGCCCAGGCGGAAGGGGACGTTATCACGTCCAGAGCCCCCTATGTGGACATGGTGATTGGACCGCAAGCGTACGGCAAACTTCCTGAAATGGTGATCGCCGCAACCGGGGGACATGTACGCCGACAAATCAACACAGACTTTCCATCCGTACCTAAATTTGACGAAATGCGGGCCGATGTAGGATCTCAGGGGCCCTCCGCCTTTTTATCCATACAAGAAGGGTGCGATAAATTCTGCACTTTTTGCGTTGTTCCCTATACCCGCGGATCGGAATATTCCCGCACCATTGACGATATCATGGATGAGGCACGCAAACTTGTCGAAACCGGCGCCCGTGACATCACCCTTTTGGGCCAAAACGTCAATGCCTTTCATGGGACAGGGCCAGATGGATCCATATGGGGCATTGGACAGCTGATGCGCAGCCTTGCTGCATTGGATGGGCTTGATCGCATTCGTTATATGACCTCTCATCCACGAGACTGCGATGATGATATGATCGCAGTTCATGCCGATTGCGCAAAGGTCATGCCGTTCCTTCACCTGCCTGTTCAATCCGGATCTGATAAAATCCTGGCGGCCATGAACCGCAAGCATACAGCCGATGAATATCGCGCCCTGATCGCACGATTCCGCGCGGCCCGCTCGGACATTGCGCTATCATCCGATTTTATTATTGGGTTCCCCGGCGAAACCGAAGAGGATCACCAAGCAACTTTACAATTAATGGACGATATAAAATTCACAAGCGTCTATAGTTTTAAATACAGCGCACGCCCCGGCACACCAGCGGCCAATATGCCTGGATTGGTTCCAGAACATATCAAGGATCGCCGTCTTTATGAACTACAAGCGCTTGCCGCCAACCAGGCCCGGGCCTTTAACACACCATTCATCGGCAAACGCATCCCCGTGCTGTTTGATCGTTATACGGATGATGGTCAATTACATGGAAAAAGCCCGTATAACCAATCCGTGCATTGTCCAGGCAATACACGCTTGGTCGGGCAAATAATGGATGTCGAAATTACCAGTGCATCCGCCACCGCATTATCTGGCAAAATCCCTCAAAGTATGCCAGAATGAGTCGTATGGGAAAGAAAAGTACACCTCGATCTGAAAAATCACCGTTATCGCATACACATCTTGTTTTCGAAGATAAAGACAAGGTTTTAACTTTGTTCGGCGTGGGACATGAACACCTTGAAATGCTCGAACAGCGTTTGGGGGTCGATATACACGACCGCGGTAACCACATCCTGATATCCGGACAGCCGGGCGACGTCAAAATGACGGAACAGATCCTTGAGGCCCTTTATGACTCCTTAAGTATTCGTAATGATCTGGCGCCGGACGACGTTGACGATGCAATCAAACTTGCAAAACAACACAAAAGTTCTCGTTCTATTTCAGACACCGATCAGCGCCATGATTTAAAATCTTTGTCCAGCGATGATCTGGCTCTTAAGGCTCCAAAACGAACAATATATCCCCGTAATGAAAAACAGGCCGAATATATCAGTGCCATTTTAAAAAACGAATGTGTGTTCGGCCTGGGGCCTGCCGGGACGGGGAAAACATATCTGGCCGCCGCCGCCGCCGTTGCGATGCTGCAGGCCGACAAGGTGGACCGTCTGATCCTTTGCCGCCCCGCGATTGAGGCAGGCGAACGCCTGGGGTTCCTGCCGGGTGATATGAAAGAAAAGGTGGATCCCTATCTGCGCCCCCTGTACGATGCTTTGGCCGATGTGATGTTTCGTGACAAGCTGGAAAAGGCCATGATTTCCGATGTGATTGAAGTGGCGCCGCTGGCCTTTATGCGGGGACGTACTCTGTCCCGCGCCTTTGTCATCATGGATGAGGCCCAGAATACAACTCCCATGCAAATGAAAATGTTTTTAACCCGTTTGGGTGAAGGATCCCGCATGGTCATCACCGGC
>CAZQLB010000119.1:0-4025 GCA_964593915.1 uncultured Pseudobdellovibrionaceae bacterium | reverse complement strand
CTTGATGGGGGGGTGTTAACGTTTTGGGCTTGATCCCGCATCCGGAAAGCCCGATGATGCAAAAGCCAATAAAAAGACATAAGGTGACCAAAGAGGCGGTGCGCATGGGACATCAACCTTTCATTCAGATAATTCACAAAAAGTATTCTATTTTTGTTTGTATCACGCTCCTTCTATTTTTAATAGGGGGACTTGTTTTTCAGGTGAATATGTCATGGGCTGGCCCCGTTTCTGATCCTGATTTATATAGGGCCACACCTTCTCGAGGCACCTTTGTAAAAGAAAAGCAATATAAAGACGCGCCCTCTGTTTTATCTCTTTATGTCTACGAGGCAAGGGGGGCAGGGCAAGACCCCCGGATTTTGCCGTTTTCAGCTTTGAACGGACGATGGAGTTTTGTTCATGTGTGGGCCACGTGGTGCGCGCCATGTGTGCTTGAAATGCCTGGGCTTGACCAATTTTCAGCCACTCTTTCCGAAAAAGATCCCGCGTTTTTAATGGTATCTGTAAACAAAGGGATGCGGCCAGAACAGATGGGTCATTTGTGGCGCAAATGGGGGATGCGGACGGCTATACCCTATTACGACCCCCGGCAAAGTTTATCAACAGTGATGGATGTTTCTGTATTGCCTGCCACATTTGTGGTGGATCCGGCGGGTCGGTTGCGCCGGGGGTATTATGGCCCGTATAATTGGACGGCCGAGAAAATGCGTTCTATCATCAGGGAAATAGAGGGACAGCGTGTACTTATGTCTGTCCCTCTATATCCATCTGTCTCAAACGTGACACGCGCAGAATTTACCCAATCCGTAAAGGTAAATACTAGAACGGTGCAATGATGTCATACAGCTGCTGGTTATAACGGGGTTGCTGCATATCTGTAATCTGACCTTTTCCGCCGTAGCTGATGCGCGCTTCGGCTACTTTTTCGTAGCTGATTTGATTGTTGGTATCAATATCTTCGGGACGGATCACACCCATCAGTTCTAAGATGCGGTTTTCAAAATTAACCCGTGTTTCTTGCCGGCCCTGGATCACCAGATTACCGTTTGGCAGAATTTGGGTGACAACGGCGGCAAGGCGCATGTCAATTTCTTCTTTCCGGTTGACGCTGCCTTTACCGGCATGGGATGAATCGCTACTGGTTTCAACCAGGTTTGTCACATCTGCTGCTTCTGGTAAAATCTTGTTAATGTTGGTTTCAAGCCCGCCCAGTGCGGGCAGGTCCAAGTTGTCCGATGCCGCACGGTTGCGTTTGCTTTCATTTGACATTTTGGCTTCATCATCAATATTGATCATGACGGTTAAAATATCGCCGATATTCCGGGCGCGCTGGTCTTTAAAAAATGTTTGACGGTTGCTGGACCACAGCGAATTATTCTGGGCGCTTTCGGCGGTCTCGCGCGGCATAGGTAATGAAACAGGACGGTAATCCGCCGCTGTTGTTGGGTTCGTGATAGGGGACAAATCCGGCGCTTTCCCAATATTGGCCAGGCGTTCCCCTGCGCCGCAAGCGGATAGGGATAAAATGGAACATCCCAATAGAAAATAATGTGTGTAGGATTTCATTTTTTTTCTCCTTAATCAATTTCCACTTGGCCACGTGAAACAATTGTGCCTTGCAGATTTTTATTGCTATCTGTGTTTACAATTTTGATTCGATCGCCGGTACGGCCATCTTGCATTGCGCGACCTTGTGCGGTTAATTCGAACGCAGATGTTTTGTATAAAAGGGTGACTTTATCGCCTCTTTTTATACTCAGTGGAATTTGAACGTCATTTGTTGTGATCGGGGATCCAGCTGGAATTGAACGACGGGTCATTAAATCATCAAACGCGGAAAGATCTGTATAGGGCGTGCCGCGAATAAGGCTTTGGCGTATGGGTTTCAATTCAATATCCGCATTTGTAATTGATGTTCCTTTTTGAATGGTTCCTTTTGCGACCACAATATCGATCAGGGGATCAACGCGCCCCGTGATCATATGATTCAATTTTGTCCCTTTCGCTGTGACAATCCCCGAGAAAACTTGAGTGGATGGATCGTATGATACATTTTTTATAAGAGGATTTTTATTTTTCGCGGATGCAACATTAATATCGTTCAAAGGAACACGAAAATCTAAATCAAAATTGCCAGGAACTCCCTTTTCCCGCAGGGCGATAACCATCTGATCGTGAATATCCTCTCCAGAGATAATGGCTCCTGGTCTGTGAATGGTGATACTTTCGTCTGATGTGATAGGCATATAGGATATACCATACGCCTGTGCCACACGGATTAAATCGCTGGTATCCAACGTAAATGTTTGTCCTGGTTTTGGGGTGGCGCCAATAATTTGATCCATGCCTTTTGGAACGTTTGCATAAAGATCACTGAGCATCAGATGATCGCGTTCGATCTCGATCATGCGTTCTCTGTTCGTTGTTGCAAAGGCGAACGGAATATTCATCAAAGACGTAAGAAGAACGAATTGAAAAATAAGTAAAAAGGAAAGTTTTTTATTCATAATAGACAATCTTTTATACCTCATATTATTTTCTTTTTATCGAAGTTGATTAACCGTGTTCAGCATTTCATCCGTTGTGCTGATAACGTTCGAATTCATTTCATATGAACGCTGGGCTGTAATAAGACGGGTGATTTCCTCGACAACATTCACGTTGGATTGTTCAATCGCGGATTGCTGAATTTTTCCGAAATTTTCTGTTCCAGCAATGCCTGTTGTCACGTTTCCGGATGATTCACTTTCCATGAACATTGTGTTTCCAATTGCATCCAATCCCCCCGGGTTTGGAAATACGGCAACTTCAATTTGCCCAACATTTTGAAAATTGGTTTGCCCCGGAATCTTAACTAAAACTTGGCCGCTTTCATTAATTTCAATCTGGGTTGCGTTGCTTGGAACAGTGATGGCGGGCAGAACACGATATCCTTGCTGAGTGACAATTTCACCATCACCGTTTAAGCCAAAAGAGCCCGCGCGGGTATAGGCTGTTTCACCAGTTGGCAGTTCAACTTGAAAATACCCCTCGCCATTGATCGCCAGATCAAGTGGATTTTCAGTTAATTGAATTGTACCGCTTTCATGTTGACGTATAGTGGCAACCGGTTTAACCCCAAGACCAAGTTGGATCCCGCTTGGGACAACAGTGTTGTTATCCGAAGATGTGGCCCCTGGTTTTAAAATATCCTGGTACATCAAATCCTGGAATTCAACACGTTGGCGTTTAAAACCGGTTGTTGTCATGTTTGCGATGTTGTTTGAAATAACATCCACATTCATTTGCTGGGCCAGCATACCGGTCGCGCCGATATCAAGAGATCTCATCATGTCATATACTCCTTATCTTATGTATTTCTATTCTTTATGCTGTTCTAGACCCGATTTTTTGGATGGCAGATCGTTCAAGATCGTGTTCGTTTTGGACCATCCGCTGTAAAGATTGATAATCACGCAGGATTCCAATCATACGCGTAACCTCGACAACAGCTTGTACATTTGATCCTTCAAGGGATCCTTGGATCGTTCTGGTTTCGGTGGCATCACTGGGATCTGCATTTGCGTCGGCACGGTACAGGTTGCTCCCTTCGCGAACCAAAGCATCTTGGTTTTGGAATTCGACAACCTTGATTTGACCAGCCGGACCATTTTGTGTCGAAACAACCCCGTTTTCATCAATTGAAACATATTTGGCATCTGCGGGGACGCTCACGCCTGTTCCGGCGCCGCCGGGGGTGACAATCTCGCCCTGGGCATTCAGGGTAAAGGAACCTGAACGCGTATACCGGGGCCCCTGCGGGGTATTGACCTCGAAAAAACCAGGTCCGACCAGGGCCACATCCAGCGGGTTGCCTGTCATCTGAACGGGGGCGGGGGCTGTGCTGGAATATTGTCCCACATTTTGGACCATAGAATATGAAGGGCCCTGACCTTTCGGGTCGGCAATATATTCCTTGAATAGCAAATTTTGCCCACGGTATCCGGGGGCGATGCGGGCAGCGTACACGTCTCGAATGATTT
>CAZQLB010000118.1:1430-4076 GCA_964593915.1 uncultured Pseudobdellovibrionaceae bacterium | reverse complement strand
TTTATTGTTAATTTTTCTTACGGTACCATGATTTGATATGGGATGCGAGCGAAACATGATCAAGGGGGCCGAACAATGATTATTTCATCCAAAATCAGGCCTTATTCGTCCGCCAAGCGTTCCTTAAGCACCATCGCAAGGCCCAGCGACCCTTCGATTTTTAACTGTCCCATCATATAGGCGATATCCGGGCTTTTTGTCCCATTTAAAAACCCCAAGAAGGTTTCGTATGAACAGCGCAATGTCGTCTTGGCCTCGCCCATACCGCCCACTGTGACAACGGCGGGGGATACAAGGCCGTTATATAACAACGTTCCCTCGTCATCAAAATCAAACATGACCATTGCGTCAATCTTTGGCGCGGATTCAAATTTCATGCGTATTTTCTCGGCAACTTCATCAAGGGTCATCATTAAAACTCCTCTTGTGTATGGCTCATTAAACTTTCTTTCCCCGCCATCATCATCCGGTAACGGGATTCATATTCCGGGAACATGCGGTCAAAGAAAAACCGTGCGGTTTTGATCTTTGTTTGATAAAACGCGGTATCATCACCCGCCCCGGCCGCCAATTTTTCCGATGCCACGCGGGCCATCCGCACCCACATAAATCCCATGACAACCAACGCGAACATCCGCAGATAGTCGGTTGCGGCAGCCCCCGCCTCCACCGGATCTTTTAATGATTTTTGCGCGATTAAGCCGGTTGCCTGCTGCAATTTTGCAAACCCCTTGGCCAAGTTCATGACCAGCGGCCCAATTTCTGGATCCGCAATATGGGCATCAATAAAATTTTGTACAGGATGGAAAAACTGCCGCAGCAGACGGCCCATGTTCTGACCCATTTTACGGCCAATCAGATCCAGCGCCTGAATGCCATTTGTACCTTCATAAATCATCGCGATACGGGCATCACGCGCATATTGTTCAACCCCATAATCACGAATATATCCATGCCCGCCATGTACCTGGATCGCCAGGTTTGCGACCTCAAACCCCATATCGGTTTGATACGCCTTGATAATCGGGGTTAAAAGAGCCACCAGATCATCGGCAGACTGGCGCACATCCGGATCCGTCGACGCGGTTGCAATGTCCAAATTCATCCCCGCCCACAAGGCCATGGCCCGCGCGCCTTCGGTAAATGCCTTGCCGGTCAAAAGCATGCGCCGCACATCCGGGTGCACGATAATCGGATCGGCTGGTTTTTCAGGTGCTTTTGCCCCATCGAGTGCGCGCATCTGCAGCCGTTCGCGCGCATAAGCAAGCCCGTTTTGATATGATACTTCGGCCAATCCAAGCCCCTGTTGCCCCACGCCCAAACGTTCCATATTCATCATCGTGAACATGGCTTTGAGCCCCTCGTGCGGTTTACCGACAAGCCATCCGGTTGCGTCATCAAAATTCATGACGCATGTCGCATTGGCCTTGATCCCCATCTTGTGTTCCAGGGATCCGCACACGGCCTTGTTCCTGTCACCGGGAATCCAATCGCCGCCTTGAGAAACTGGAATAAATTTTGGCACAACAAATAATGAAATGCCCTTTACCCCTTCTGGCGCATCGGGTAATTTTGCAAGGACAAGGTGAATAATATTTTCGGATAAATCGTGTTCACCGGCCGAAATAAAAATCTTGGTCCCCGTAATACGATAGGATCCATCATCCGCCGGCACCGCGCGGGTACGCATCAATCCCAAATCCGTGCCGCAATGCGGTTCGGTCAAACACATGGTCCCCGACCAAACACCCGAAATCAATTTTGGAAGATACAAATTTTTCTGTTCATCGGTGCCATGGGTGTGAATGGCGTCATACGCACCCTTGGTTAATCCGGGATAAAGTCCAAATGCCATATTGGCGCCGCACACCAGTTCATCCAGCACAAAATTCAGCACGCGCGGCAATCCCATCCCGCCATAGGCCGGATCACAAGACAGGCCCGTCCAGCCGCCCTCAATAAACGCTTTATACGCCTCTTTGAACCCTGTTGGCGTTGTAACCGTACCGTTATCCCATTTACACCCTTCGGCATCGCCAGATTGGTTTAAAGGAAAAAGCACATTTTCGCACAAATCTGCCGCCGCATCCAAAATAGGATCCACAAGGTCCGTCGTGGCCTGTTCAAACCCGGGCAAAGACGCGAGCTGCTGGACATCAAGTACTTCATTCAAAACAAATCGAATATCGCGTAAAGGGGCCTTATAGGTTGGCATACATCTCTCCTGTTTCAAAAACAGCCGGGGCTGCGCACCCCTGCTTTAATAGGATACCGCAAAAAAGATTAAAACAAACTGGATTTTTTCCAAAAAAGGTTATGGGAAAGCAATAAAAATCTACTCACCCTTCATGGTTTGACCCAAAGATGTCAAATCACGGCCAACCCCTTCAATCGTATTGCAGGCAGACAGGGTTACAGCGGCAGTCGCCAGGATACAAATGGTCATAACAATACGCATCGAAAAAGCTCCTCTTTTTATACTCTTATGATATCAAACCTTTGAATAGGGTTCAAGTCGGCATCCCCGTATAGAACTTTTTTACCATCCCCCCTGTTTTTCACCCTCAAACCTGCTAAATTCTTTTCCATGACACCTGTATTCGACCTTTTTTCCTTGCTTCAGACAACATATCGGACTTTATGGGT
>CAZQLB010000118.1:0-1420 GCA_964593915.1 uncultured Pseudobdellovibrionaceae bacterium | reverse complement strand
CCTATATCGTTCGGCTGTCCATCGTCCCTGTTCTGATTATGTGCGCCAATACAGCTCTTGCCGAAATGGCATCGCCTCCTACACTGTTACGGTACGGGCTTTATATGATTCCCGCGACCATTGCCGAAGCATGGCTGGTGTGCCAATACCTGCGTACCCTGATGACCGGTGAAAAATGGCCGTATATAAAGCATATTCAGATTCAAAACGGCATTATTCCCCCAACCGTTCAGGCGCGGGTTCGGGGGCTGTTATCCGGCATGATTGTATATGTTTTATCCAGTCTTGTATTATTTATGATCGCAGGGACAGTATCGGAACTGGTCCCCGAAGCTGCTACACCTACCTCTTCTGGATCTATTCCTCAGACCCCGCCGGATCCGGCGACAAGCTTTTGGATCATTTTGATCGCCCTTTTATTGATCGGGCATTTCCGATTTTTATGGGCGTACATTCCCATGATCATCAACGTCCCCCTTTCCCAATATGCTGCACTCACAAAACCCTGGCGCATTCGAATCCAATTTTTGGGGGCCTGGCTTTCGGCCACACTCCCTATGATGATTACTCCGCTTTTGATTGTTGCGCCGCTTTTATCCCTAAAGGTTGAAGGAACCGGTTTCGGGTTTATTGTTTTTATCTTTGCCCTTTTGTTTAATGTTATTTTACAAACATTGACCACGCTTGCGGGGGCTGTATCGCTATCCTTGTGTTTTATGGCGCTGATCAAGATCAAAGGAAACCCTCATGGATGATGAATTATCAATCAATGTAAAAACACCGGATGGCATTGTTCATAAAATCCCCGCTCTTGCTGGATGGACAATCATGGAAATGATCCGGGATGCGGGCCTGCCGATCAAGGCGGAATGCGGCGGCGCGATGGCGTGCGCGACGTGTCATGTGTATGTCGATTCTGCCTGGGCGGCAAAGATCCCCCCTGCCCGCGATGATGAAAACGATATGATCCTGGATCATGCAATGGCCCCTACTGCACAATCCCGCCTATCTTGCCAAATCTTGATGACCGATGATCTGGATGGGCTTGAGGTCACGCTGGCCCCCAATCCCGATTAAAAGAACCCTATCATCTCTTTTTAATCATGAATGATGATGATCGTTATGGTCATGAACAGATGATATAGGGAACTGGCCCAGTTTGACCACCTTTCAGTCAGCCGGTCGGGCGAGGCTGGTTTCGGGGCCGGCGGAAAACTCCCGACGAAACACCCAACTGGACATGGGGATACGTCACGCCAGCCCCGCCAGCGGCCCCGAACTGTCGCCGAAACTGGTGGCCGGCACCCCCATCGACTGCAGCAGCGACAGGTGCAGATTGCAGAGGGGAGTCTGCTTCGGGCAACTGAGGTGCCGGCCCGGGCGGACCGCCCTGGTGATCGTGCTCATCGGTCTGCTGGCC
>CAZQLB010000117.1:0-4079 GCA_964593915.1 uncultured Pseudobdellovibrionaceae bacterium | reverse complement strand
TCGGAATAGGCGCGGCAGTAATCATCGAAATACTCTGATGTATTCTCAAGGTGGAATTCCTTAAGAATGACATGCCCCATCGCCATGCCAAGTGCGGCATCTGTCCCTTGGCGCGGATTGAGCCAGATATCACCAAATTTTGATGCTTCGGAATAATCAGGTGTGATCGTAACCACTTGCGTGCCCTTATAACGCGCCTCGGTCATGAAGTGCGCGTCTGGTGTGCGCGTTTGTGGGACATTTGATCCCCACATGATGATAAAGCCGGAATTGTACCAGTCCGCACTCTCTGGTACATCAGTCTGCTCACCCCATGTTTGTGGGCTTGATGGGGGAAGATCGCAATACCAGTCATAGAAGCTCATGCATACACCGCCAAGCAGTGAGAGATAGCGTGACCCTGCCGCATAGGAAATCATTGACATGGCTGGAATGGGTGAGAATCCGATAATCCGGTCTGGCCCGTGTTCCTTGATCGTGTAGATATTGGCGGCGGCAATCAGCTCATTCGCTTCGTCCCAGCCCGCACGGACAAATCCGCCACGCCCACGCACTTTTTGGTAAGATTCGCGCAACATAGGATCGGCCTGAATGGTTGCCCACGCTTTGACCGGATCGCCACCAACTTGCTGTTTTGTTCTACGCCACAAATCAAGAAGACGTTTACGCACCATCGGGTATTTCAGGCGGTTCGCGGAATATATATACCAGCTATAGCTTGCGCCGCGTGCGCAACCCCTTGGTTCGTGGTTCGGAAGGTCTGGACGGGTGCGCGGATAATCCGTTTGTTGTGTTTCCCAAGTAATAAGGCCGTTTTTAACGTAAATTTTCCAGGAGCATGAGCCCGTACAGTTCACACCATGGGTGGAACGGACAATTTTATCATGTGCCCAGCGATCACGATATGCTTTTTCCCAGCCGCGATTCTCACCCGTCGTCACACCGTGACCATTTGAGAAATTCTCACGTTTCTGCGCAAAATAGCTGATGCGGTCGATAAAATAGCTCATAATGTAAGGCTCCTTGTAGGTCTCATCTTAAACGCCTGTCCTGAAACCCCCTTGATCTGAATCAAGGAGAGATATTTTTTTAAGGATTTTTGTATTTTGCCCCAGGGCGCAGATAAGCCGCCCAATTCAAAAGCAGACACAACACATAAAAACCGGCAAATCCGTATAACGCTTGTTCGGGCAATCCTTTTTCAATCTGTTCGCCAAAGACGATAGGAATGATAAAGGCACCGTATGCCGCTACGGCGGATGTCCATCCCAAAACAGGCCCCGCCATTTGCCGATCAAAGACAACAGCAACAGTGCGGAATGTTGAACCATTCCCAATTCCTGCCGCCAAAAATAGAACCATAATGGTCATGAAAAATGGGATGAAATATACTTCAGGTGTTGGTGACACATAGGCCGCTTGCATGTAATGCGCGGCACCCAGTGCGCCTGCGACCATGAACACAGAGCACACTTGTGTGACCATCGCACCGCCAAACTTATCTGAAAGCCAGCCGCCGACGGGACGGATAATCGCGCCAATAAAGGGGCCAATCCAGGCATAGGTAAGCGCACTTGGCGCATTCGGATTGGCGAGAGTGTGCGTGAGGATGCCATCAGGCCCAGCAATATGCTGAAAACCGAAAATGACTTTGATAGACAGAGGCAGAGCCGCCGAAAACCCGATGAAAGATCCAAACGTCATCGTATAGATGACGGTCATGATCCAGGTATGTGGATGCGCAAATATTTTGTACTGCGCACGTACACGATCACTTAAGCCTGGCAAGATAGCCAAAAGTCCCACAGTCGCGGCGATAACAACGGGCAGAACAACCCATTTGTTGATATTAAGTCCGGAACCATTCGCGCTTTCGGGTAAAATAAGCCACAAACCCGCAATGGATGTGATGAAACCAACCATCAACATAGCGGATATTTTACCAAACGAAGATAATGGGCCGCCGATTTGTGGAGAGACATGATCGGCTCTCATATTGCTAATTAAGACCCATGATAAAACGGTCAAGGGAAGAAGAATGGCTGCCCAGATATAACCGGAATTAAAAATCCATGTTTCCGCGCCTGCTGGGATCTTTCCAATCAGTGTTCCTGAATCACTGGTCAGGATCATCGGATCTCCACCAAACAAGCCGAACGTCATGACAAAAGGAATAAGAATTTGGGTTGTAGTAACACCAAAATTGCCAAGCCCAGCATTCAGCCCAAGGGATAATCCTTGTATTTTCTTTGGAAAAAAGAAGCTGATGTTGGACATGGACGATGCAAAATTACCGCCGCCAATCCCGCAAAGTAGAGCCAATAACTGAAAGACCCAGAGCGGTGTATTCACATCCTGCAACGCAAATCCCGTTCCAATTGCAGGGGCTATCAATAAGGCTGTGGTAAAAAACAAGGTATTACGGCCACCAGCAATCCGAATAAAAAAGGAAGATGGGATACGCAGCGTCGCCCCTGTCAAGCCTGCAATGGCATTCAAGGTGAATAAGTCACCTTTGCTGAACGGGAAACCTAAATTAAGCATCTGTACGGTAATGACACTCCAGTAAATCCAAACAGCAAATCCGCAAAGCAAACATGGGATGGAAATCCAGAGTGTGCGCCAAGCCACAAGTCTTCCCTCGATTTCCCAAAAAATTTCATTTTCTGGATCCCATTTATAAATATCTTTTGCCATTTTCTTTCTCCTTGCCTTTTGATGTATTAAGGTGCTTTTCCTAGTTCAGGAAAGTATCTCGATTTTTCAAGATTACGTTCCATCCAAACAATCGTGATGTGCATCCACATAAAAGCGATTGCGACAAGCAAAAACATCAGCATGAAACAACTGGTCCAAACACCAATCCAGTCATTCATAATCCCAAAGGCCAACGGCAGAAAAAAACCCCCAAGGCCGCCGATCAATCCAACGATACCGGCAACGGAACCAACATCGTTCGGATAGTAAACAGGAATATGTTTATAGATCGCGGCCTTACCCAACGACATGAAAAAACCAAGAACAAAAACAATAATCGTGAAAGGGATAAAGCTCCATCCAAAGTTAAAGGCAATATCGCCCTTAATCCCATGAACCACATAATCTGTTTGTGGATAAGCCAAAAGAAAACAACAAACCGAACAGACAAAAAATGTCAAATACATAACGGCTCTGGCACCATACTTATCCGACATATACCCCCCAACAGCTCGGAACAGAGACCCCGCCACCGAGAATAATGCCGCCAGCATTCCTGCTGTCTTAATGTCCATGCCATAAACACCGACATAATAACGTGGCAGCCACAGCGCCAGGGCAACAAAGCCACCAAAGACAAAGAAGTAATAAAGGGAAAAACGCCAGACCTGTAATTTTTTAAGAGGTTTCAATGACTCTAACATCGATTTTGGTGCCGCTTTGGATTCGCGTTGCGCCCGTATTTGCGGTTCGTCCTTTGTAAAAATCCAGAACAAAGCCGCCATAACCACCAACGCGATCGCCCAAACTTGGGCAACCATATGCCAACCATAGGAAACCATTACAAATGGCGCGATGAATTTTGTAACGGCTGCTCCGATATTCCCCATCCCGTATACACCAAGCGCCGTCCCCTGATGCGCCTTGTCATACCATTTTGATAAATAAGAAATACCAACAACAAAACTGCCCCCAGAAATTCCGACCCCCAGAGCCGTTAATAACATCATTTCATAGGTATCTGCATAAGTCAGGCACCATGTAAAAAATGCAGCCGAAAGCATAACAGCCATAAAAATTGGGCGTCCCCCATATTGATCAGCCCAGATTCCAAAAAATAATCTGACCAACGATCCTGTGAGAATAGGGGTTCCGATCAATAAACTGAACTGCGTATCGCTCAGCCCCATATCCTGTTTGATCTGAACGCCGATAATGGCAAAAATTGTCCACACCGCAAAGCAGACTGTGAAAGCTAGAGTTGTTAGGAAAAGTGCGCTGTTTTGATCTGTTTTTGCCGTCATAAGTCGCTCATCGTTAATTTCTGCATCTTCTTGGTTTTCTTGAAGAAAATAGTCTTTAGTTTTTCTTCAATTTTGCTA
>CAZQLB010000116.1:0-4269 GCA_964593915.1 uncultured Pseudobdellovibrionaceae bacterium | reverse complement strand
TCTTCGCCCCAACGGAAGCCAATTGATCCAGTGGGCACAGTGATCTGATCTGTTTTTTCATCAAAGCAAACGGTCTTCCATTCGGGATTGTTCTTTTCGTTCAGATCGCCTTTGAAATCGGATGCGCGCACCATACGGCCTGGAACAAAGCGACCATCACGTTCCTCGAGCTTGACGAGGAAGGGCATATCGGAATAGGCACGGCAGTAATCATCGAAATACTCCGATGTATTTTCAAGGTGGAATTCCTTTAGAATGACATGCCCCATCGCCATCCCCAGCGCTGCATCTGTCCCTTGACGCGGATTGAGCCAGATATCACCAAACTTGGAAGCTTCGGAATAATCGGGTGTGATGGTGACAACCTGTGTGCCCTTATAGCGTGCTTCGGTCATGAAGTGGGCGTCTGGTGTGCGCGTTTGCGGGACGTTCGAACCCCACATGATTATAAAGCCAGAATTATACCAATCGGCACTTTCCGGCACATCTGTCTGCTCACCCCATGTTTGCGGGCTCGATGGAGGAAGATCGCAATACCAGTCGTAGAAACTCATGCATACGCCACCCAGCAGTGAGAGGTAGCGTGACCCAGCCGCATAGGAAATCATCGACATGGCGGGAATTGGAGAGAAGCCGATGATCCGGTCTGGTCCGTGTTCCTTGATTGTGTAGATATTTGCGGCGGCGATAAGCTCATTTGCTTCATCCCAGCCCGCGCGCACAAAGCCGCCGCGCCCACGGACTTTTTGGTAAGATTGCCGTAAAATAGGATCGGCTTGAATGGTTGCCCATGCCTTAACGGGGTCACCTCCAACGCTGTCTTTTGTTTTACGCCACAGATCAAGAAGGCGTTTACGCACCATCGGATATTTTAAGCGGTTGGCGGAATAGATATACCAGCTATAGCTCGCGCCGCGCGAACATCCGCGCGGCTCATGATTAGGAAGGTCAGGACGGGTACGTGGGTAATCGGTTTGCTGTGTTTCCCATGTGATAAGACCGTTTTTGACGTAGATCTTCCACGAGCATGAGCCGGTGCAATTCACACCATGGGTAGAACGAACAATTTTATCATGTGCCCAGCGGTCGCGGTACGCACTTTCCCAGCCACGATTCTCACCCGTCGTTACGCCATGGCCGTTCGAGAAATTCTCACGTTTCTGGGTGAAGTAGGTGATTCGGTCGATAAAATAGCTCATAATTTAAGGCTCCTTACAGTTCTATTCTTAAACGCCTGACCTGAAACCCCCTTGATCTGAATCAAGGGGGGATATTTTTTTAAGGATTTTTGTATTTTGCCCCGGGGCGAAGGTAAGCCGCCCAATTTAAAAGCAGACACAACACATAAAAACCGGCAAACCCGTACAAGGCTTGTTCGGGTAAACCCTTTTCAATTTGTTCTCCAAAGACGATGGGAATGATAAAGGCACCATATGCCGCCACAGCGGATGTCCATCCCAAAACAGGCCCTGCCATTTGTCGATCAAAGACAACTGCAACAGTGCGGAATGTTGAACCATTCCCAATTCCTGCTGCGAGAAACAGCACCATAATAGTCAGGAAAAAGTGTATGAAATATATTTCGGGCGTGGGCGATGCATAGGCCGCTTGCATGTAATGTGCGGCCCCTAATGCGCCTGCAACCATGAACACAGAGCATACTTGCGTGACCATTGCGCCGCCAAACTTATCCGAAAGCCAGCCGCCGACTGGGCGGATAATTGCACCGATAAAGGGCCCAATCCAGGCATAGGTGAGCGCACTTGGGGCGTTCGGATTAGCCAGTGTGTGCGTCAGAATTCCTTCGGGGCCAGCGATATGCTGAAAACCGAAGATGACTTTGATGGACAGAGGCAAAGCCGCAGAGAACCCAATGAAAGATCCAAACGTCATCGTATAGATAACGGTCATGATCCAGGTGTGCGGATGCGCAAATATTTTATACTGCGCCCGCACACGATCACTAAGGCCTGGCAAGATAGCCAAAAGACCAACAGTCGCGGCGATAACGGCGGGTAGAACAATCCATTTGCTGATATTAAAGCCCGAACCATTCGCACTTTCAGGTAAAATGAGCCATAAACCCACGATGGATGTAATGAAGCCAACCATCAACATGGCCGATATTTTACCAAACGAGGATAAAGGACCGCCGATTTGCGGGGAGACGTGATCAGCCCTGATATTGCTGATTAAAAGCCACGATAAAACGGTCAAGGGAAAAAGAATGGCCGCCCAGATATAACCGGAATTAAAAATCCATGTTTCCGCGCCTGCTGGAATTTTGCCGATCAGCGTTCCTGAATTGCTGGTCAGGATCATCGGATCTCCGCCAAACAAGCCGAACGTCATGACAAAAGGAATAAGGATCTGGGTTGTGGTCACGCCAAAATTACCTAGCCCGGCATTCAGTCCAAGGGACAATCCTTGTATTTTCTTTGGAAAAAAGAAGCTGATGTTGGACATGGACGATGCAAAATTACCGCCGCCAATCCCGCACAGCAAAGCCAGCAATTGAAATACCCAGAGCGGTGTATTTACATCCTGAAGCGCAAATCCTGTTCCAATCGCAGGCGCAATCAAAAGAGCCGTTGTAAAGAATAGGGTATTACGGCCACCGGCAATCCGAATAAAAAAGGAAGATGGGATACGCAGCGTTGCCCCCGTCAATCCCGCAATTGCGTTTAGGGTAAACAAGTCCCCCTTGCTGAAGGGAAATCCTAAATTCAGCATCTGGACGGTAATGACACTCCAGTAAATCCAGACCGCAAAGCCGCACAGCAGGCAGGGTATGGAAATCCATAGCGTTTTCCACGCAACGCTTTTTCCTTCGCTTTCCCAAAAAATCTCGTTTTCAGGATCCCATTTGTGAATATCTTTGGCCATTTTTGTTTCTCCTTATTTCTTAGCCTGCTGAGGAGCATCCCCCAGCTCGGGCAGATATTTCGATTTTTCAAGATTGCGTTCCATGATGACGATAGTGATATGCATCCAGATGAGGGCAATCGTCACAAGAATGAACATAAGCATGAAGCAGCTTGTCCAGACATTCAGCAGATCATTCATAATCCCGAATGCGAGAGGCAGGAAGAAACCGCCAAGCCCGCCGATCAGTCCGACGATACCGGCAACGGAACCCACATCATTCGGGTAGTAGACGGGAATATGTTTGTATATCGCCGCCTTACCCAGCGACATGAAAAAACCAAGAACAAAAACAATAATTGTGAATGGTATAAAGCCCCATCCGAAGCTAAAGGCAATATCGCCTTTAATACCATGGATCACGTAATCAGTTTCTGGATAAGCCAGTAAAAAGCAGCAGGCGGAGCAGACAAAGAATGTCCAGTACATAACGGCGCGTGCACCAAATTTATCCGAGAGATAACCGCCCGCCGCACGAAAGAGGGATCCAGCCACGGAGAAAGAAGCGGCCAGCATTCCTGCCATTTTGATATCCATGCCGTAGACGCCGACATAGTAGCGCGGCAGCCAGAGCGCAAGCGCCACAAAGCCGCCAAAGACAAAGAAATAATAAAGTGAAAAACGCCAGACTTGGAGCTTCTTGAGAGGTTTGAGTGATTTCCACATGGATTTTGGCGCGGCCTTGGACGCTCTTTGTGCCTGAATTTGTGGCTCATCTTTTGTAAAAACCCAGAACAGCACGGCCATGATGATTAGTGCCACCGCCCAGACCTGCGCCACCATATGCCAGCCATAAGACACCATGACAAAGGGTGCGATAAACTTGGTCACAGCTGCCCCGATATTGCCCATACCATATACGCCAAGGGCTGTGCCCTGATGCGCTTTATCATAGAATTTTGAGAGATAAGCGATACCAACCACAAAGCTTCCTCCGGCTATACCAACGCCAAGCGCTGTCAACAGCATCATCTCGTAGGTGTCTGCATAGGTTAGGCACCAGGTAACAAAAGCTGATGAGAGCATCACGGCCATGAAAATCGGGCGCCCCCCATATTGATCGGCCCAGATTCCAAAAAATAATCTGACCAGCGAGCCTGTAAGAATGGGGGTTCCAATCAATAAGCTGAACTCTGTATCATTGAGCCCCATATCCTGTTTGATCTGCACGCCGATAATGGCAAAAATTGTCCATACGGCGAAACAGACGGTAAAGGCGAGAGTTGTTAGGGAAAGGGCGCTGTTTTGATCTGTTTTTGCCGTCATAAGTCGCTCATCGTTAATTTTTACATCTTCTTGGTTTTCTTGAAGAAAATAGTCTTTAGTTTTTCTTCAATTTTGCTA
>CAZQLB010000115.1:1625-4272 GCA_964593915.1 uncultured Pseudobdellovibrionaceae bacterium | reverse complement strand
GTATAGGCCCGACGTAAATGGTAATTCGTAGAAGGATCTTTGTTTAACGCACGTTCTACAGAATAAGCATCTGTATCACTATCTTCGACATGTAGTATCTTCAACTCTTTTACGCAAGCAGCACTGTTGTTCATAATAGCCCTCTTTTCATTCCGGTAAAGTTAAGTATGGATTGACGTGTGTTGGTATATAAACTTATGGTTATCTACTAAACCTATGGTAGAATAGCTTAACTTAAAAAGTATTTAACGTTGTATTTGTCGCGCAAGAAAATTTTTAACATATTGAAATATAACAACAAAAATATTAAAGCAACCAATTACTAAAAACGAACAATTCCCACAAAACTTGTAAAACACTTATCAAAAAGAATAAAACCAGAAGCATATCACCTGTATATAACCTTTAGGCCAAACCACTATCTCCTTTAACAGGGCACCCCCATATGCTAGAAAAATGAAATCTATGGGACCGAATCAAATATGCTTTCAACTGTTTTACAAATCCTGGTGGACTACCGAATCGCATTCATCGGGGGTTTGGCCGTCACGCTGCAGCTGTGCGCTATTATATGGACGGCTGGGTTAATTTTTGGCACTGCCCTTGGGGTGATTGCCACCCGTATCCCAAGATGGGTTGGCGGTCCTTGCCGTTTCATTTCCTTTTTTCTGGGGGCTGTCCCCCTTTTGGTTTTTATGTTCTGGCTCCATTACCCGGTCCAGGCGATGTTCGGTGTGGTCATCGACCCTTTTATCACCGCGTGCTTTACCCTTTCGATCCTGAATATTTTTGGTGTTGCAGATCTGGTTCGCAGCAGTCTTGATGACTTCCCGAAACAATATGTAACCGCGGCCCAGGTCACGGGTTTGACCCGCGCACAAACAATTATCAATATTCAATTGCCGCTTATTTTCCGGTCTATTCTGCCCGGGCTTTTGATTCTTCAGGTTTCGATGCTGCATGCCACGTTATTCACCAGCATGATTTCGGTTGAGGAACTTTTCCGCGTGGCCCAGCGCATCAATGCTCAAATCTATAAACCGATTGAAATTTATACGGCTCTTGGCGTTTTCTTTTTGGCGATCTGCCTGCCCATCAACGCCTTTGCCCTTTGGTTCAAAAATAAATACACCCGCAATATTTCGGAAAGATAATCGATTAGGAGTCTTTAATATGCGTTTTTTTCAAATCCTCCTCATGACCCTGATGACATTTGTATCATCCGTCCCCGCTTTTGCAGCAGATCATGCATCGTCTGATCCTGTATTTGACCGTGTCATCTCCACCCGTACATTACGATGCGGATATACGGTCTACCCTCCCTTTTTCGAAAAGGACCTAAAAACTGGGGAATTTAAAGGCATGTTCTATGACTTTACCCAGGAAATGGCCAAACGCCTGAACATAAAAGTCGAATATGTTGCCGAAGTGGGGTACGACATGTTGTTCGAAGGATTTAAATCCAGCAGGTATGATGTGGTATGTGGAGGATATGCAAATGTCCCCGCACGGGCAAATGGTGGTGATTTTACAAAACCAATCGTTTATATTCCCACATATGTTTTTATCCGCAATGATGAAACACGTTTTAAAACATACGACGATCTGAATAACCCAGAATATACTGTTGCAACCATTGATGGTGAATTCTCGCAAATCATTGCAAAACAAATGATGCCAAACGCAAAAGAATTTTCGATGCAAGGATTAAGCACAGCCGCCGAACGCATGGAAATGATCGCGTCTAAAAAAGCCGATTTTTCTCCGTTCGAAGCGCCCATCGGCCTTGAATACATACGTAAAAATCCGGGCAAGATCAAAAAATTCGGTGACAAGCCATTACATGTTTTCGGGACATCCATCATCGTTCCGCATAAAGAAACGGCGCTTAAAAATTACCTGGATAACGTGATTGATAACATGACTTATGACGGGACAATTGACCGGGTTATCGCGAAATATATCCCGGATAAAGGCGCGGCCTTTGCCCCAGCCATTCCGTATAAAGAATAACACCGTAATAGGATTTTGCCTTCATGCTTTCATGCACAAATGTCCATAAATCGTTTAACGATGGCACCCTTCAGATCCTAAAGGGTGTTACATGTTCGATCCCGCCCGGACAAATCACTTGTCTGATCGGTCCGTCGGGATCGGGCAAAACAACCCTGCTCCGCGCACTGGCCTTGCTGGAAAATCCGGATCAAGGGTCGATACAAGTGGATGAAACCCGATATGATTTTCCCCTGGCATCCGGACAGAAAATCGCCGCACCATACCCCGGCGTTACGGTTGTTTTCCAATCTTTATTTTTATGGCCGCATATGTCGCTATATGAAAACATTGCATTGCCAGCACGTAATTTCATCAAGGATGACGCTATTCTGGATAAACAAATCATGTATCTAGCCGATGCATTCGACATGAGGCACTATATCCACCGTTATCCAAACGAAGCATCATTGGGACAGCGCCAACGTGTGGCATTGGCCCGCGCACTTATCCTGCGCCCCAAATACGTGTTACTGGACGAAATCACATCCGCGTTAGACGTCGAACAGATCGAACGAATCCTTGATTATCTTCTGCATCTGAAAAAAGAGGGCGTGGGCGTTTTTCTGATCACACACCTTCTGGGTTTTGCCCG
>CAZQLB010000115.1:0-1615 GCA_964593915.1 uncultured Pseudobdellovibrionaceae bacterium | reverse complement strand
TTCTCTTCACAAATGGTGGCCAGATTGAAGAACAGGGCGGACCAGAAATTTTAATCAATCCAAAATCGCCGCGTCTGAAGCAATTCCTGAAAACAGTTGAAGCGGCCAGTTAAATAGAAAAAGGAGAGAAGGAAAATGTCTCGCCCCATCCCGCTCATTGCCTTGTCTCATGATTCGGTTTTGGATTCGCTCAAAACGCTGGACGGATGGGGTTATCATCAGGATTCGATATACCGGGAATATATTTTTAAAACATGCCCAATGGCCGTTTCCTTTATCACCCTTATTGGATTTGCAGCCGAAAATCGCAATCATCATCCAGAAGTATCCTGGGTCTATAACCGGGTTAAAATCGTTCTGCGCACCCATGACGCGGGAAACAAGGTCACCACCCTGGATATTGATTCCGCACACGACATAAATACCATTTTCGCCGCTTTTAAAAATGCATAAATAATTCAATTTGCATTTAAATATTCATACATTTTTCCTGTGTACTCATTCATCAATCCTGGAAAATGCAACACAGTTCTCGATCCTGACAAGTAATAAATACATCATATAATAAATATAATTCCATTATATACTTATATAATATCGATTATTGATATAAAAAGATCTATATATAAAGAATAGATAAAATTATTAACTTTAATTATAATAGCATTTATAAAATATTTACAATAAGAAGATATGGAAAGGTCCGGAAAAAGATCGAAAATGATTAAAATTTTCTCTTTTTTGCTTGCATCTGATACGGGTTTGGAATATAAAGAAGATACACACCCTCTATTACCGCCGTTTGTCCGGAGCACCCAAAAGGTCTCCGGACCTTTTTTTATGCTGATCTGGCTGCGATACACACTGTTCTTCACTTTGTCTTTACGACTTTTTGCGTATCTTAAATAAAGAAAACAAGATCCATCATATCAGCACAGTCAAAGCATGCCCTACGAATTCATCCCCCTTGCCCTGCCGGGTGCCTTTCATGTAAAACCGCGTGTTTTTCACGACCATCGCGGCTACTTTTTCGAAAGTTATAAGGGGCCGGACTTCACCGCCGCCGGTATTGATGTGACCTTTGTTCAAGATAATATCTCGTATTCCAAATTGCCGTTTACCATACGTGCCCTGCATTTTCAAATGCCGCCCTTTGGCCAGGCTAAACTCCTGTCCGTTCTTCAAGGACGCGTTCTGGATGTGATTGTGGATATCCGCACCGATTCCCCAACGTTTGGCCAGCACGTTGCGCTAGAGCTTAGCGCTGATGAACACAACATGATCTATGCCCCGGTTGGTATGGCGCATGGCTTTTGCACATTGGAGCCGGATACAAAGGTCATGTATAAGGTATCCGCCCCCTATTCCCCCCAGCATGACGGCGGCATCCTGTGGTCAGACCCGGCGCTCCAGATTGCATGGCCCTGCAAGGAAATAGAAGCGCATTTATCCGACAAAGACAAAATACACCCCCAGTTAAAAGACTTTTTATCCCCTTTTAGAATGAGTGAAAAATAAAATGAAAATCATCATTACAGGTGGTGCCGGATTTATCGGTGGGCACGTTGTACGGCACGTATTAAACCAGGGGCATACAGTCTGCACCGTTGATGTC
>CAZQLB010000114.1:0-4381 GCA_964593915.1 uncultured Pseudobdellovibrionaceae bacterium | reverse complement strand
CGGCAGGATCCATTCCCCGCGTACAAAATATTCCCATGCAACGGTCAAGTATCGGGTCTCGTCAACGGGCATCAAGGGCCTGGTCAGGTCGATTGTAACCATCAACGCTGTCAGGAGTAAAAAGGCGACAGTTAACGGGTGCCATGCGATGCGAAAAAAAGATTTGATCATGCGGGGGATCCTGATTCCTGTGCAGCCTTATGGGTTTTGATCAAATAAATATTTCGAATATAAACAACAAAACCAAACATTTGCCCCAGTAAAAAGACAGGGTCCTGAATATAAATAGCATACGATAGAAGAATAAGAGATCCTAAAACAGACAGGTACCAAAAGGCGTGCGGGATAATGCTCTTTTTCGCGCGTTCAGATGCAATCCACTGAACAATAAAGCGGGATGTAAAAACGGCCTGGCCGATAAACCCAACGATGACCATGGGGTCTGTGTGGATCTTTGTGAATATTTCTATCAAGTGATTGATCATGATAATGTCATTCTTGGTCAAAGGGTGAAGTCAAAAATGAGTTATGAGGCGGATGTTATTTCAGTGATTTGGCGTGGATGCCGAATACGGGACTGAAGCCACATAACCCCAAACAAATCGACAATTCCAACCCAAAGACGATTCATGAGGCCATATTTGGAAACACCACGCAGACGTGGACGATGATTGACGTCCACAACATCAATGTCAAAACCATCGCGCCGAACCAGGGCGGGGAGAAAACGGTGCATATGGTTAAAATAAGGGAGATTGGCATAAACATCCCGGCGGAATAACTTTAAGGAACATCCGGTATCACGCACCCCGTCTTTAAGCAAAAAAGAGCGAATTTTATTTGCAATACGGGAAGATAGGCGGCGAAACCATGTGTCCTGGCGTTTACGGCGCTGTCCCGCAACAAGGCCCAGTTTTTCATTCGATTGATTTCTTAAAAACGCATTATAAAGTGTTGGAATATCGGAAGGATCATTCTGTCCATCACCGTCCATAAAGACCAGTAATGTCCCGCGTGCTGCGCGTGCACCGGTCATCATTGCGGCACTTTGTCCGGCGTTTTTCTCGTGCCGCAGGATTCGCAGGGCTGGCGTTGTCTGCTGGCGCGCGCGCAGCACATCAAGGGTGCGATCTGTGCTGCCGTCATCGACATAAACGATTTCCAAAAGAGGTAAATCAGTGCTTGCGGTCAAAATCTCGTCGATGAGGGGGTTAATGTTTTCATCTTCGTTCATAGCGGGGACGATAATCGAAAGGGTGTGTGATGACATAATTATTATAAAGACTCCATATTGATGAATACTTGGCACTATACAAGTTTTTGAAAAAGAGAAAATATCTTTCATGTCGCACCGCCTATTGACAGAATATGCATATCAGCGCATAAAGTCCCTGACGCCAAAAAAAGATAGATGATTAAGAAGAGAAATGACGACATTTCAGGATTTGGGATTAAGTGATCCGCTGTTAAAAGCGCTAGATGAAAAGGGATATGTGAACCCCACCCCCATTCAGGAAAAGGCTGTTCCCACCATTTTAATGATGCGGGATATGATCGGGGTTGCCCAAACAGGAACGGGCAAAACAGCCAGCTTTACATTACCGATGATTGATATCTTATCGGGCGGGCGGGCCAAAACACGCATGCCGCGCTCGCTGGTTCTGGCACCCACGCGGGAACTGGCCGCCCAGGTTTCGGACAACTTTGAAAAATATGGGAAATATACCGAACTGACGCATACGCTTTTGGTTGGTGGTGAATCCATGACCGATCAGGCAAAGGCGTTATCGCGCGGGGTGGATGTTTTGATTGCAACCCCAGGCCGGCTTTTGGATCTGTTTGAACGTGGCCAGATTTTGATGACAGATATTAAAATCTTGGTCATTGATGAGGCCGACCGTATGCTGGATATGGGATTTATTCCGGATATTGAACGTATTTTGGGGATTATCCCGGATGGTGCGCAAAAGGTCATGTTTTCGGCCACAATGCCCCCCGATATTCAGCGGCTGGCTGAACGGTTCCTGCGTAACCCCAAAACGATCAAGGTGGACCCCCCCGCAAGTCCGGCTCAGACCGTGGATCAGCATTTAATCTGGACTTCCGCCCGGGATAAACGCGCGGCATTGCGCACCATTTTGGAAACACATGATATTAAAAACGCGTTTATCTTTTGTAACCGTAAGGTGGAGGTCAGCGCGCTGGCCCGCTATCTTCAGGATAAGGGATTTCCGGCGGCCCCGCTTCATGGGGATATGGTTCAAAGTGCACGGAATAAAACACTGCAAGATTTTCGGGATGGCGCTCTTAAGTTAATGGTGTGTTCAGATGTCGCCGCACGCGGCTTGGATATTCAGGGTGTATCACATGTCTTTAACATCGATGTCCCGTTCCATGCCGAGGATTATGTTCATCGTATTGGCCGGACGGGCCGCGCGGGCCGTGATGGATCGGCCTGGACCCTGGCTTCGATTGACGAGGTTAAATCCATACGGGCGATTGAAAAATTGATGGACAAGCCTATCCCTGTCCATATCATAGATGGGCTGTCGATCGATGAACCCACCGATGAAATGATTGAAGAAGCCTTGCTCCATAAAAAGGCAGGGGCAGGGGGTCGCACGCGTGAACCTCGTGCGCCGCGCAGCGATAAGACCAAGGCACCGATGAAAGACGTAGTCCCGAAAAAGGATATACGCCGCGTGCGAATAGATCACGATGATGATGGCCCCGCCAGTTTCGGGGACGATATTCCCGCCTTTTTAAGGGGATGATAGAAAAGGCATATGCCTTTTTCTTTGGGGACCTGTGCCTATAACGGTCAATGGAAAATTCTTGATCCCGCCTGCTTTTTGAAACAAGGGGACGAGGTGTGTTTTATATCCTGGGTCCTTTATATGTCCGCTTTCTGGATCCCGGAGGAAATAAAGATCACCTTGTCCTTGAAGTCGCTTCAGAAATTCTGTGTTTATATGATCTGCCGGTATTTCATACCCCCCGGCTTTGTTTTCTTCGGGGTCGTTGATGTCGGGCCGTATGCCTGGATGATTTGTTTGCATGGTGATAATCGCCGCCCGTGCGGCGTCCAGACCCGCATGCAGGGAAATACCGGTTATCGTGGCAGGGGTGGCAACAAAGCACCACCGAATACAAATCAAAGAGGTCATTTTTTCCTGTTATCAAAAGAGAGTACAAGTTATAGCAGAGGTCTGTTTCAAATTCCATAAATAAGATAAAGTGTGGAGCGATTTCTTTACAAGGGGTGGGCATATGCGAAAACATCGGGTATAAATACGAATGGATCGCCCGCAAGGTGATTTGTTTTCCTTGTTTTATCTGTGGTTTACGTCTTGAGATTTTTATATTTCATAATATTTATTCTGTCTTGTAATGTGCTGGTGTTGTTATGCACGCCCGCGTGGGCATCCCCTGCGCCGGCACGCGGTCATATTTTGGCCACCACGGGATTGTTTGAACAACTCCCCGCAGAAATGGAATCCGCGCAGCAGGAGCAGCAGGATGTAAACGGACAAATTCCGGTTCACTTAACTGCAGATGATGTCACGTATGATGATGATCGCCAGTTGGTCACGGCCTCTGGACGTGTTGAATTCACCTATGGCGGGCGCCGCATGGTCGCCGATACAGTGACATATGATTTATCAGCCGAACATGTCCAGGCAAAAGGAAATGTCGAGCTGTATGATGAAAACGGAGATGTCCACCGTTCGGAGCAGTTTGATATGGACCAGGATATGCGGGCGGGGTATGTCATGGCACTGCGTTCAACGCTTGCGGATGGGTCCCGGTTTGAAGCGGCGCGGGGACAGCGGATTGCAGGGCGTTATATCGAAATGGATCAGGCACGTTATACGCCTTGCTTGCCGTGTAAAGCGCATCCGGAACGCGCGCCCACCTGGGAACTGCGTGCGGATAAAGTCACGCATGATATGACGGACAAGAAAATCACATATCATAATGCCTGGATGGAAGTGGGGGGGATACCGGTTGCTTATACACCTTATTTCTAACATCCGGATGGGACTGTGAAACAAAAGAGTGGTTTCCTGGCTCCGTCCTTTAAAATGGACAGTAATAATGGCGCGATGCTGGGGACGCATTATTATTGGGCCATGGCGCCGGATCATGACGCAACAATGACAACAGAAGTTTATACAAAACAGGCACCCCGTCTGGTGGGTGAATATCGTCAACAATTTGATCGGGCGGCGTTGAAATTACAGGCGTCAACAACGTATTCGAAACGGCGTACACAGAATAATGATAATGATGAAACATTATATGTGGATGAAAAATGGCGCGGTCATATTGATACCGAAGGGCGGATGGATATCAATGATTTATGGCGCGGCGGGTTTCA
>CAZQLB010000113.1:0-4455 GCA_964593915.1 uncultured Pseudobdellovibrionaceae bacterium | reverse complement strand
ACGGAATGGGGCTGGAGCGCCGGCCTGTCCATAATGTGTATTGCGGTTAATCTGGATGAGACGCGGCGGCGGCTGGAATTTCTTTTGTATCCTGTGTCTTTTCTTTTTGAGCGGCAGGTGCGCCGACTCCTTCTTCTAGTTTCTTTAAAACATCTTCGAATGACTTGGCTGTAGAGGGGTTACCAGGGGTGCTGTCATCTGCTGGGGGAAGAGCTGTTTTCGATACATCCTGGCCGAGTTCTGGCGGGATTTCCTGTTTTTTATTCGGATCATCGATACAGTCAATCACCCATACATCGTAAACAGGATGGTCCATGGCAGATAGCGATGGAGAAGATGCAAACATCCATCCGCTGAAAATCCATTTAGATTCTTGAGTATTGCTGATTTCCCAGATCTGGAGGAATGATGCGGCCTCTGGCCGTTCCTGAAGGTCCGGTTTTTTACATGATTTTGGTTGGATATAAATGGATCCGAATTTTGTTGTGCTTCCAACACGGGCGTCAAATGTCATCGTGCGCGCGGTGACTTTATCCAAGCTGCGTAATTTAACAAACGGGTAGTCTGTCATTTCCGCATAGGCATGTGGGCTTGCAATCAAAACAGAGACAAGCGCACCCATAAACGCTTGCGTATATGTCATGGATGATCTGCCTGCATTTCAGGGGGCATGGATGGGACGACAGATGAATCACTTTTTTCTGATTCCTTTTCCTTTTTGGAATCGCTGGCGCTGAAAATAAAGCGTCCCAAAAGATCCTCTAGATTTGTTGCGGATTGGGTTTGTGCAATGATGTCACCGGTTTTAAGATCTGCATCATCACCCCCTGGTTGAAGTTCCAAATATTTTCCGCCCAGTAAGCTTTCGCTGCTGATACGGGCGGCTGTATCGACGGATAATTTGACATTCTGTGCAACGGAAAAATAAACCTTGGCACGATATAATTTATCATCCAGGGCGATATCATTGATGGTTCCCACTTTTACACCGCTGATGATGACGGGATCCCCCACCTTTAATCCCGCGATGTTATCGAAGAGTGCAGCCAGACGATAGGTACCGTCCATCATGCTGCTTTCCCCCTTATGTGCCGTGGAATAAGAGAAAATCAGAAATATCAAAGCGGATAAAAGAACAATCGCGCCAATCGCTGTTTCAAGGAGAGAATGTTTCATTTTTATACCTTATGCTTTTTTTGTTGAAGATGTTGACGTCTCTGGGGACCATGCTTCATAGTCACTGCTGGATGGGGCGCGTTTCATTCCGCGCAAAACATGCCCAGGTGGTAAATAAGCCTGATCCGTCCCGGTCATATTCGGTTTATGGGGTTTTTGCCAGGGACGGCGAAACGATAACGCATCATCGGATGGCCGTTCATCTGTTTGATAGTGAAGCCATCCGTGCCATTCTGGGGGAACAAGGGACGGTTCAGGAAGACCGCGGTACACAACCCATCTGCGCGGATGATTATATCCTTTTCGTGCTTTTGATTCGTAATACACGTTTCCAAAAGAATCGGTTCCCATGCGGCGTGCGCCTGTAACCAATGTTACGAAATGAATATGAAAAGGGGAAAGTGATCCCAAGAATGACAGTAGCCCCATATTGGCCCCCCATTTAAAAAATTTCCATTTAAAAATTGCCGGAAAACAGGGGATAAATCAAGTCTTATCCGCCTTTATATATATCTTTGCGGCGCGGGCGGAGATTCTTGTTAAAATTTCGTACCCGATTGTGCCTGTTTGGTGTGCCAGATTGTCCGGAGATTGATCGGGGCCGATCAGATCCATCTCATCTCCTGGGGCGGGGTGGGGAATGGAAAGCGGCAGATCCGAGAGATCGACGATTGTATAGTCCATGGAAACAGACCCGCGGATCGGGCAGGGGTGACCTTTCCAATAAAACATCGTATGGGGGCCGGCTGCGCGTGCCAGTCCATCGGCATATCCCATTCCCAAAATCGCTAGGGTTCCAGGGGTTTTAATGGTGTAGCGTGCGTTGTATCCGCATGTTTCGCCCGCATGGGCGGATCGGATTTGAAGAACGCGCGCGGTATACCGAATGGGTTGGTTGAGTGAAGAGGGGGGCCCTGATAATGGACATAACCCATAAAGGGCGGCGCCGGGGCGGACGATATCATGATGGTAGGTTCTATTCTGAAAAATACCACCCGAGTTACAAAGACTTTTCTGAAACGGCCGCGGCAGAATAGAGGTCAGTCGCCCCGTTACGTTATCAAATGCATCAGCCTGAGTTTTGTTCATCGGGTGGCCAGTTTCATCGGCACAGGCAAAATGGCTCATCACCATTTGGATAGAAAGGGAGGTTATATCCACCTCGTTTGTTTCGAGTTTTGGAATATCTGTTTTGATATCCAGGCCCAGGCGATTCATGCCGGTATCAACGTGCAAGATTACGGGGGTTTTGATCCCCGCCTCTTTTGCTGCCACGATTTGCGGTATTGTATTTAGAACGGGAATGAAATGGTTTGCGGCGCATAACCGGGCTTCGTCCCTGTTTTGAATTCCTGATAAAACAGCGATTGGTTTTTGTGTCACGGCGCGTGCGGATATTGCTTCGTCCACTGTGGCCACAAAGTA
The DNA here is from genome assembly GCA_964593915.1 of uncultured Pseudobdellovibrionaceae bacterium. Taxonomy (GTDB): domain Bacteria; phylum Pseudomonadota; class Alphaproteobacteria; order Micavibrionales; family Micavibrionaceae; genus CAZLPZ01. The sequence continues at coordinate 1,854 of CAZQLB010000113.1, read as the reverse complement.
AAGAGGAGGAGAAAGAGGATCAAGGGCCGAGATGATCGCATTGGCCCCCAGGCCATAGGCATTGGCCTTGATCACCGGGGCGATTTGTGCACCGGGCGCCAGGCGATTTTGGATCAGGGCGTGGTTTGCGCAGATTGCGTCCAGATCAATATATAATTTGCATGTGGCGGATGCGGACATCGATAATGGGTTTCCGTGTCAGGCTTTTTTAACGGCTATATATACCAATGGTAACCCCGGCACATGGCCGGGGTCCAGATCTTTTTGTATTTTGTTTTTGCTTTAGGTTTATGCAACCGAAGCTGTTTTTGCAGCGCGTTTCCGGTCGTTTGGATCCAGATACTGCTTGCGCAAACGCATATTTTTCGGGGTGACTTCCACCAGTTCATCGTCCTGGATATAAGACATCATGCTTTCAAGGCTGAGGCGGCGCGGAGGGACCAGTACAATCGCTTCGTCTTTTCCAGCTGCGCGGATGTTGGTCAGCTGTTTGGCTTTCAGCACGTTGATTTCCAAATCATTGTCGCGGGAATGTTCCCCAACAATCATCCCTTGATATACATCATCGCCTGGGTTGATGAACATCATTCCGCGGTCCTGCAGGTTAAAGAGGGCATAGGCCACCGCCTGACCCTGATCGGTGGATATCAGAACACCGCGGTTGCGTCCGGATACTTCGCCCTTATACGGCGCATAGGAATGGTAAAGACGGTTCAAAAGGCCTGTTCCGCGCGTATCGGTCAGGAATTCAGATTGATAACCGATTAAACCGCGGGATGGTGCAATAAATGTCAAACGCATTTTACCGCCGCCGGATGGACGCATGTCGGTCATTTCACCTTTGCGCTGTGATACTTTTTCAACGACTGTCCCGGAATATTCCTGATCCACGTCGATGATGACTTCTTCCATTGGTTCTGTCAGTTCGCCATTTTCATCGCGTTTGAACAGAACGCGTGGGCGGGATACAGATAGCTCAAACCCTTCGCGGCGCATGGTTTCGATTAAAACGCCCAGCTGAAGTTCGCCGCGGCCTGATACCTCGAATGAATCTTTACCATCCGATTCCCGGACACGGATCGCAACGTTGGTTTCGGCTTCGGCCAAAAGGCGGTCGCGGATCATGGTGGATGTTAGTTTTGATCCTTCGCGGCCAGCCAGGGGCGAGTCATTCACCGAAATCGTGATCGCCATGGTGGGGGGATCGATTGGCGTTGCTGCAATAGGGGTTTCAAGCGCGGGGTCACAAATGGTATCGGCAACGGATGCGTTTTGCAGTCCTGCGATTGCGATGATGTCGCCCGCTTCAACCGTGTCAACGATCACGCGGTCTACACCCAAAAAGGTTTGCAGTTTTGTCAGACGGGCGTTTTCAACCACTTTACCATCCAGTGTCAATGCCTTGACTGCCATATTGACCTTTGCCTTGCCGCTATAGACTTTCCCGGTTAAAACACGGCCCAGGTAAGGGTCGGATTGCAGCAATGTCGCCAGCATGGCAAACGGCGCATCCGGATCACATTTTGGCGCAGGAACATGGTTCATCACCAAATCCAAAAGGGGTTTGAGCGATTCGCGTGGGCCATTCAAAGAGGTATCGGCCCAGCCATCGCGGCCAGATGCATAGAGAACAGGGAAATCCAATTGTTCGTCGGTCGCATCCAGCGCGATAAACAAGTCATAAATGGCATCCAGAACAGCATCAGGTTGGGCATCCGGGCGGTCGACTTTGTTGATCAAGATGATGGGGCGCATCCCTTGTTTCATCGCCTTCATCAACACAAATTTTGTTTGAGGCAGTGGGCCTTCAGCGGCATCCACCAGCAAGACAACACCGTCCGCCATGGCCAGAAC
>CAZQLB010000112.1:1433-4514 GCA_964593915.1 uncultured Pseudobdellovibrionaceae bacterium | reverse complement strand
ATTATGGAGTCCCTTGGAAAATCCAAAGACAATGATGGCCATCCTTTACAAACCTCGTCCAGTGGCATCATATGGGGGGGAACAGGCACCGATGCACAACATTCCTTTTTTCAGTTATTGCATCAAGGTACCCAAATCACTCCTCTTGAATTCATCGCTTGTATAACACCCGATCATCCATATATACCCCATCACCAAAAATTATTGGCCAATGCCCTGGCACAGGCTGAATCCCTTATGAATGGAGACGGAACCACCGATTTCCCTGGAAACAGGCCCAGTACGTTTATGTTGATGGATCAGCTTAGCCCCTATTCACTTGGGCAATTGCTCGCGTTTTATGAACATCGGGTTTTTACAGAAAGTATAATTTTTCATATCAATCCTTTTGATCAACCAGGGGTTGAAATTGGTAAGAAGTGTGCAAAGACTCTTTTAAATGAATGGAAAGTTGGCACGGTTACTGATCATGATTCTTCTACGAGCGGCTTGTTCCAAATCATTTTAAACGATAGAATGATTTGATTTTTATATTTCACCCTTCTTTTTTTGATTTTCCACGTGACACAAATAAATTTTGAACGTCTTGGGCAAGCTGAACTGGATGACATCATCCTTAAACATAATATGTTTATCCGTGGAAAACCGGGTGGCGCCCGCGCGAACCTGAAATTTAAGGATATGCGGAGCCTTGATTTTCGGGCCAGCGATTTATCCGGTGCTGACTTTACCGCTTCGATTATGATTAGTGCGAATTTGAGTGGCGGCAATTTTACCAATGCGGTCTTCTATGGTTGCGATATGCAACAAGCCAATCTGGAAAATGCTATTTTTCGCCGTGCTGATTTTCGAGGCGCCTATATCGCTGGCGCCAACTTGGCCCGCGCAGATCTTGAATCCGCAGATATGCGCGAAGGGAAAATTCTGGAAAAAGGTGAGGGGGGGCAGGTTATTGAACGGGAAGATCCGGGTGGAAAACATAATCCCAAAACTGTTTTGACCGGTTCACGCATGACTGAAACCAATTTGTCTGGGGTTCGCGCCTCTTCTGCTGACTTCTCTGATGCCGACTTAAGCGGTGTCATCATGAAAGGGGCCGATCTGCGCCACGTTAATTTTACAGGCGCCAACTTGACCCGCACCGATTTCAGCTTCTCTGACCTGCGTAATACCAATCTACGTGGCGCTATTATGACGGATACGATCCTCACTGAAACAGAGAATGCAGGATTAAATGATGAGGGCGCATTAAAAGACGAAAAAGATCTAGGTAAAAAATTTGATACAGATGAATTAGATTTAAATACGTTAATCAAAGAACACGTTTCTTGGATTACCACTGTCGGGAAACAGGGGCGTCAGCTCGATCTTTCTGGATATGACTTGCGGAGTATATCCAACCTAAAACAGTATCCTTTGACAGCCTTGATTGCACAAAAATCAACATTCTTAAATCTGGATTTAAAGGGCATTCATATGCAAAGCGCGTTGCTCGATCAATCTGATTTTCGGGATTGTAACCTCGCACGCGCGGATTTACGCGGATTTTCGGCAAATGGTGCAAATTTTGCGCGGGCGGATTTGACAGGCGCGAATCTGGGAGCATTGCATTTTGGGAAACCAACCGATCCCCATTATCGTATAAAAGCCGTTCAATTGGCTGGCGCAGATTTACGCTACGCTCAAATGTCCGGGATTAATCTATCTGATGCCAATCTGGCTGGCGCGGATTTGACAGGCGCAAATTTGACCCATGCGGATTTAAGACGTGCGGATTTGACAGACGCAAAATTGGAAGGAATTCGCCTTGAAGGCGCATTGACAGATGGTGCAAAGATGCCTAAATCCGCTTAAAAAGCGTTCATTCCCCTTATTTCTTATGGACCTGAGACGTATAGATCATTATGCTATCGCCTATGTCCCGTATACAAATTTTACCTGATTATCTTGTAAATCAAATCGCTGCTGGCGAGGTGGTGGAGCGTCCCGCGTCTGCACTCAAGGAACTCACTGAAAATGCCCTGGATGCTGGAGCGACGCAGGTGGATATCACTCTGCGTCAGGGTGGGAAAAGTTATATCAGTATTCGTGACAATGGTCATGGTATGGATGCCAACGATTTGAAACTGGCCCTTTGCCGACACGCAACATCAAAGTTGCCTGATCATGATCTGGTTCATATCAGGTCAATGGGATTTCGGGGAGAAGCGTTACCATCCATTGCATCCGTATCGCGCATGTCGATTACATCACGCCCAGCCCATTTGGAACACGCATGGCAGATAAACGCCTCTGGCAATATAATAAATGATCCTGTTCCATCAAGCGGCCCGTTTGGAACACATGTAGAAATAAGAGATCTCTTTTATCTAACCCCTGCACGATTAAAATTCATGAAAACAGATGCTGCGGAATATAGTGCATGTAAGGATGTGATTTATCGCCTTGCGCTCGCGCGGCCAGATGTTTCTTTTTCATTGACACAGGATGATCGATCGATTTTTCGTTTCTCCGCTGCATCTGGAACCAAAGATGAACAAATAAGCAAGCGTATCATGGATATTATGGGTGCAGAGTTCCACAATAATAGCATTCCGCTTGTAGCCGATGACCGTGATATAAAAGTGACGGGCCGCATTGGGATCCCAACGTATAATAAAGGGATTGCCAGCCATCAATTTATTTTTGTGAATGATCGTCCGGTAAAAGATCGTCAGCTTCTTGGTGCTTTACGTGCCGCATATGGAGATTTGATCCCGCGTGATCGTCATCCTATTTGTGCGCTTTTTATCCAGGTGCCGGACGAAGATGTTGATATAAACGTGCATCCAGCAAAAGCTGAGGTCCGTTTTCGTGATTCCGCACGCATCCGCGGTATTACCATTTCATCTATTCGAAACCAATTAGCAACCATTCAGCAAACCTCATCACATCTTGGGTCACAGATTACACCGGATACCCAAATGTATTCCTATTCGGTCGGACGGTATCATACCCGCGGCGCGGCATCCTCTCTCTCTATCGGCCCAGCTGAACAAGACACATCTTTTTCTCTTTACGATTCTGGATCTCTTCCTTATC
>CAZQLB010000112.1:0-1423 GCA_964593915.1 uncultured Pseudobdellovibrionaceae bacterium | reverse complement strand
TTAATGCCCCCTCCCCTATATCTGATCCATCTGAACCCCAAGGTCACCTGGGATATGCGCTGGCATGTCTGCACAATACTTATATTCTGGCACAAACAAAAAATGGTCTTGTCATGGTTGATGCACATGCGGCGCATGAACGCCTGACATATGAACGTTATAAAACAGATATGCAAGATCGAGGAATATCATCACAGCTTCTTCTAAAACCGGATATTGTCACCCTTGATGATGACCGCGCTGCTGTTTTAATGGAGCATAAAGAGGCCCTTTTAAAACTAGGTATTGATATGGATGGCTTTGGACCGGGATGCGTGATTATACGATCTATTCCATCCGACTTTATTGGAAAAGTTGACATTGATGACCTGATCAAAGAAACAGCTGAAGAATTAATACAAAAAGGGATACCAGAGATGATGCAAGATAAGATTCTCCATCATCTTGCAACACGTGCATGTCATCATTCTGTTCGTGCTGGACAACCCTTATCTATTCCTGAAATGAATGCTCTGTTAAGACAGATCGAAAGCAATCCAAACACTGCGCAGTGCAATCATGGTCGCCCCACATTTATTCATGTGAATATGAACGAAATCGAAAAGCTTTTTGAACGTAAATAATTTACTCTTTGATACAAGATATTATCTTTTTTGTATCATTTTGATCATCCATAATAAAATGAGGAAATTTATCCGTCATCCATTCGATATGACCTTTTTTGTCATTGCCATTTTTATCTTTGATACGCACAGGAAAAATATAATCCCCATTATCTGTTATCTTATAATCTATTTGTGCAAAAACATATGGATCACAGCCCGTTATGCGATCAAATGTAACGGTATATCCACCCCCCGGTATAGGATGCAGCGTCCCTGTCCCCTTTATCTTCCCCCATAAAGCGTCTGACAAAGAAAAAACATGATGCAATCTATCGTATTTTATATTCGATTTAAACGGACCTATTTGAATAGTTCCCCGGTCTCCGTTCTGAAAATAAAATGGGATCGTCGCATTGATCGGGAAAAGATCATAAAATCCATTTATCATTATTTCACCGGATGGACTTGATACCCTCTGTTCCGCTTTTTGGATATGTAAGGATGCCGGCCCAAAGACCCCAGGGCGGGTTATTAATTCATTTACCACGAAAGTACGCATTGTTTTGGATGAAAATGGGCGGCGCCATACATCTTCCTGCAGTAAAACAGAGCCAATTATAATATCAGGTTCAATATAACCAGATGATAAAACAATATCCGCTGCATCAATTGTAAATATCGGAAAAATTTGGTAATACCCAAAACGCTGAATATCTACCTGATATCCCAATAACTGCATTATCATTGTTTGTAGGGCCTGGCGCTGCATTTCGCCCCGTCCACCAAGGTTTGCCGTGAAAAACACCAAAAGCATGGAT
>CAZQLB010000111.1:0-4641 GCA_964593915.1 uncultured Pseudobdellovibrionaceae bacterium | reverse complement strand
GCGTGGGGAAACACTGGGTGGTGCGCTGCAGCTTATTCTATCCGATGTTGATATTCCGATTGCATTTGAAACCGATAAGGGGCTCACTCAAAAGGTAACAGTTACAAATTTGAAAGGACCTTTGTCCAAGGTTGTGGATCAGGTTTGTTCTTTGGCAGATTTGTTCTGTGCGTATGAAAACGGATCCCTTGTCGTAAAAGATCGTCAGACGTATACAGTTTCTATTCCCCCCTTTGGGACAGCCGATGAACGATCTGGTATTATGGATAATATAGCCAAGTCGATTGAGGCTTTGGTGGGGGGCTCTCCTGTTGTGGATCCGTCAAACCGAACGATTGTGTATCAAGCAACATCCCGCTCGACTGAGAAAGTTAATCAATACCTTGCGCGTTTGCGTGCTGGGACAGCTCTGATCATATATGAAACATATGTTTGGGAAGTGTCTTTGAACTCAGGAAATACGGCAGGTATTAATTGGAGTCTTTTGAATAATGTCGAAGACTTTAAAGTTGGGCTTTCTGTCGGCGGTTCAGCGGATAGCAATGTTGGTACACCCATTAGTATTGGGCTCCCTACAAAAGGAGAGGTTGATTTTGAAACGGGTGATGTTTTAAAATTCATTTCGGCTTATGGGGCGGTCAAAACGATTTCCCAACCACAACTGACGGTTTTGTCGGGGGCAAAGGCCAAATTGCGCGTGGTGGATAAAGAAAACTATGTCTCTAAAATCACACGTACCGTCACGGGGGATCAGGTAACGGTTTCAACAGAAACGGATTCTGTTGAATCTGGATTTACGCTTCAGATTGCATCGAATTGGGATCGATCAACTGTTTATGGTGATATTAATATATTGCTTCAGGAACTTCGTGAAATCCAAACATTCGATGATAATCCAGAGGCTATTGTTCAGCTGCCTAAAACAACAGAGCGTGAAGTTGTGACCCAGGTGCGTATCCGCCCTGGCGATTCTTTGCTGATTGCTGGACTTGTACGAGAAGTGGATAATATGAATAAAGAGGGTTTGGGGCTTGAAAAACCAATTATTCCAGTTAGTCGTACGGGTAAGACCAGTAACGTTGAATTGGTTTTCTTGCTCAAGCCACGGGTCGTTGTTTTTACAGATACTGCTGAGCGTTATGAAGACACACGGATATCTAAAAAAATTGGTGTAAAGGATGCTGTGGACGAGCCATCGGTTCCGGATGATCATGATACGGATGTATCTTCTGGTGCTTTGATAGATGAGCACAAGAAACAGTCTGGTCAGACACCTGTTTTTTTGCGTCGTGGAAAAACGTATACGGAACCGGCTGATCATGAAGTGATGTCCGTACAGGATCATCGGGTATCGTCCGATTCTGCTCCTGAAGGAGAGATGGCGGGGAAGAAAGAAAGTCCTGAATCTACGAACGTATTCATGAAGCCTTCTGTGGTATCAGATAAAGAGAATAAGCCTTCGAAAGCAGATTCTCGGGCCGCTTTGTCTAATGTAGATGGAGAGGCGGTTATTAAGACAGATGAGCCTGTCGCGGTTGAACCTCTTCCTGCTAAGGCTTCTGCGGCGCCTGCTGCGGAGATAAAAAATCAAAAACCTGTGGCTCCCAAAACGTTGAAAATGGCCACTAAAAAGACATCCTCTTCGACGGGTAAAGAACGTGAGAATTTAGATGCTGTGAATGCCGATGCGCCTGAATTACCGACTTTACGTCTTCAAAAAGATACTGGAAAAAGGGAGGGGTCTACCGTGAAGGGGGATATTTCCGATTTGACGCAAAAACTATTGAAGACACCCGATTCATCATCGTCTACCCCTTCGTCCGAACAGCATGTTCCTGCTGGCCAAATGCTTGGATCACCTGTTACGATCCCATCCTCTTTACCTGAGGACGAAGATCCTGTTCCGCCTCCCCTTTTCGGTGATTCATCATCTGTATCAGGAGGAACGCCATGAAGCAATTTTTATGGATAGGTGCATTCTGTTTAATTTTATCTGCAGCCTTATTACTGTCAACAGATGCTTTTTCTACGGCATTTGATGATCCGGGTACGCGGTCTGCTTCCCCAACTGGGACTGGGGCTGGTCTTGAGCCTGTGAAAACGGAGATTGATGCAGGGGAAATTTCGGTTGGAGCTTCATCCCAGGTTGTTGTCCTCTTTCGGAACACGGCGGCTCAGCCGATCGAGGTTGGCGCTGTTAATCTGTTTCCATCGTCTGCTGTTACTGCGTCTATTACGATGAATGATTGTGTTAAGGAGCCTTTGCAGTCTGGCGCAGAATGTCCCATGGCGATGACAGTGAATGCTTTTCAATCTGGGCCGTGGCGTATTGAAATGTTGGTTCGGCATTCGGGGCGCAGCCGTGTTGTGATTGCTTCTGTTAAGGGGACGGTCACATCTGGTAAAGAGGGGGATAAGCAGGCGAGTTCGGATTTGCAGCCAACGCCGGATAAGGTGGATTTTGGTACACTTGATTCGGGTCGTCCTTTGGTTCGTCCTATTGTTTTGCGCAATATCTCGGCCTCTACCCTGAATATAAAAGATATCTCCCTTCAAGCATCTTCGAATGCTGAATACAACATGGAAACGAATTGTGAGACGCTTAAATCAGGCGAAGCTTGTTTGGTTTCTCTTTCGTGGTCGCCAAAACAGCGTGGGCCGTCGGCTGGATTTGTTGTTATTCAACATGACGGACCATCGGGTGTGACGAGTATTCCGCTTGAGGGGAAATTTGAACCTAAGGCAAATGAGAAAGCAAAAATTTTTCCGGATTCAATGCCTGGAAAAGGCGTTTTGGTTGCCTCTGAAGATGAAGTGGATTTTGGGTCCAAAGTTGATTCAGAAGCAGCTTATACCTTATCTCTTGTGAATGTGGGCGATTCCGATCTTGAAATTCAAAAACTAAGTCTGACAGGGGCGGAGAATGGGTTAAGCATTTTGCGTAATGGATGTACCGAAGGCTTGGTTCTTTCTCCGGTCGAGGCGTGCCCCCTTACTGTTTTATGGTCCCCTGTACGTGCGAGTGAAATGCATGATGCGATTCAAATTGTGCACGATGGGGCGCGTGGTGTTTTGGTTGTTCCATTAAAAGGAACGGCTGAGAAGATTTATAATCAAGACAGTAAGGCGCTTGTTGCACGCAATGGGGTTTATGGTCGTCAAGTGGATCATAGCCAAGTTTTGCAGGGGTTTGTTGTTTCATCTCATGCCGACAATCGGGCTATTATTAATGGTCCTGGAGGAAGCCGTGTTGTAACGGATGGTCAGGTTATTATGCTTGGTGGTGTTCAGTGGAGTGTTCACGTGGTTGATAGTGGTGTTGAAATGATGGCTGGGGATAGCAAGGTATTATTGCTTTTTGATCGGTCACTTTCGAATACGGGTGTTGGATCTTCTTCTAGCTCCTCTTCTTCTACGTCGGGGGAATCGGATGCATCAACATCGTCGACAACGACTTCTTCCGAATAAACGCCATTTTGTGGGGCGCTTTTTATGACAGGTCATGATCCAACAGATTTTCTTCCGCCACAGGGCTTTTCGGTTCCTGATGTTCCGGCTGATTTACCGTTCCCGGATCGTCGGGGGATGGGAGAGGAACGCCGGAAACAAGAAGGTTCGGGGCCTGCTGGACTTGAGCGACGTCAGCATTTGGAGCGTCGGCGGCTGCGTGCGGCTGAGGGGCGTGAACGTTATCTGGATATGGTTCAGCGTGAACGGTCCATTCTTCAGGAACAGGGTGTTTTCCGTACGACTGATCAGCTTATGGATCTGGCGGGTGCGGAAGCGAATTTGGCCAACGAAGCTGAAGAAGAAGGGATTCGGGAAAACGCAACCGGGGATCAATTACGTTCGGCGCTGCCTGTTCAATCCTGGCTTCCGATTGCGGTGCATCTCATTTCACTGAAAGATCGTGTTTTAACAATTGCGCCCGTGAATGAATTGAATGAGCGACAGGTCGATGCTCTTCTTTCTATTACGAACCGTAGTGGATTTATGGTTGACCGTGTTGAAGTGGAGCTTTGGGATCGCGCAGAACTTTTGGCGACGCTGCGTCGGGTGCAGGATTTGTCCGCGGATAGATGTGAAAAGACGTTAACTGTATGGCTTGGGGATATTGATAACGGTCTTTTATTGAACCAGTTCTTACGTGACATGATGGCCGAAGCGCTTCAGATGCATGCATCGGATATCCATTTGCTTCAGGATAATAATATCGAAACGCCAAATTGGATTCGTTACCGGATTAACGGGGATATGATCCCGATGCATATTCTGCCATCTGAAGCGATGGCGCGCTTGACGACATTGATCAAACGGGATGCCGGATTAAACTTTGGAGATCGTACAACGCCAAAAGATGGTCGTTTCAGTTTTATGTGGCAGGGGCGGAATATTGATGTTCGGGTTGCCGCTGGATCTCAGGCGCAGGATGGTGAGAAATTAACGCTTCGTCTTTTGGATAAAGCTGCGCTTCGCGGATTTGAAGAGCTCTTTAAACGTCATCATGATGTTGGGGATTTTCTGGCCAAGACATTGGCTCCAGAAATTAAAGGGGGGGGCGGTCTTGTCATGCTATCGGGGCCGACGGGATCGGGGAAAACCACAACCCTGTATGCCTGTATCCAACAAATTGACCGTCGG
>CAZQLB010000110.1:0-4773 GCA_964593915.1 uncultured Pseudobdellovibrionaceae bacterium | reverse complement strand
GTTCTGCCATGCGATAATTGCTTTTACATCATCAACAGTAACAGAGCGGTCATCTTCAAACCGCAACATATTTTCAAGAAGAACCTTCATCGAATACGGCAAACGGGAAATATCCCCCATCTTTGACGCTGCCGCCGGCAAAGAGAAATAGTCATACGTCTGACCATCAACGGTCAGTGTTGTGCGTGTCTGAAGGGTATCGTGTCCAGTTACAGTCATGATTAAAATTCCAAAATTTAAAATAAGATGACATGGCGATAATGCCACAAGGTGAAGTCTAGTTAATCACACGAAAGATAACAAAATATTAAACGGGGACCAAGAAAAAGGATTTTCCATCCCCTATCGTTTTCCCCGGCACATCCGCGCCACACGCTGGTATTCTTCGAGTGTATCGACTCCTTGCTGGCGGCGCGCCCGCTCGGATTCCATTTTTTCCGTCAATCCAGAAATGACATATTCAATCTGCTCCCCCAATTTCTGCTGAGCAGCTCCTTCCTCACTGGCTGTAACAGGCCCAACAACCGGAAAAGTTGATAAGTAGCGTTTTATTTCTTTTTCATAAATTGGCCGATATTTATTCAGAATTTCGCGATCGGTCCGCACATGCTTATGTTCATGTTCCCAAACCGACTTATACATACACGTCCCAGGGGCGTATTCCTTGGCAACATACACCGTCTGTTTCAACCGGATCACAACCTTAACCTGATCCAGCCATAGGCACGTACTGTCCCCACGGCGTAATCCAGCCGTTTGATATGTATGGCTAATTTCCACATCTCCCTTTGTTAAACCGCCAACATGCGTTTCGACATGAACACCATAGGGACTGACCGTATCAATTTGAAATTTTTCCAGCTGCACCATTTTTTTGCCATAATCACCAACCGGCGGCGGTGCCTGAAGCCCTACCCGTACGATAGGCGCGCGTTCAGGCTTGCACCACGAAGCCGTATCCGCAGAAGCAAGTATCAAAGATCCGGAGGCAAGAGCTTCAAGAAACATAATCCTCTCATTATAAGCCAAATTTCTTAATCCTCTTTAAAAAAAGACAAGCCTTTGCGTTTCGATCCAAAACATGATATGAAACAAGCACAAACAGAAGATCTATATAAATCAAGAGGATACCATGTTTTTGATTGCTTGGCTTTTTTCAACCGTCATTTCCGTTATTATTTTTCTGATTTTAGCGCAAATCATCATCCATTGGCTGATTATATTTGAAGTTTTTAAACTCAATAACTTTCAGGCACGCCAACTTGTCCAAACATTAAACCAATTTGCAGAACGATTTTATCGCCCTGTCCGGCGATTTGTCCCCCTGATTGGCGGCATTGACATCTCGCCTGTTGCGGTCATTTTTGGTCTTCAACTTTTGGATAGTTTTGTCCGCTTCCTTCTGATCGGGATGTTCAAGTAATGCCGGGAACCCTGATTGACGGGCGGACCATCGCTGCTCATATCCGGTCAGATATTCGCGCAGCCATTCTGCGGGAACACATCAAACCGGGCTTGGCCGTGATTATGGTTGGCGAGCACATCCCTTCTACAATCTATGTGAATGCAAAGGTCAAGGCGTGTAACGATGTTGGTATTAAAAGCACCGTTATTCGACTACCCCAAAAAGCATCAGAAGCCGAACTTTTAACATGCATTGATGCCCTAAACGATAACCCAGATGTGCATGGCATTTTACTTCAGCTTCCCTTGCCAGAACACTTCCACGTTGGCCCCATATTGGAACGGATTGCACCACACAAAGACGTCGATGGGCTCCATCCTCATAACCTAGGACTTGTCCTTTCTGGACGTGCAATCCTTATCCCGTGTACGCCGCAAGGGATTATGCACCTTATTCATCATGTAGAACCAAATATAACAGGCATGTCCGCCGTTGTTGTGGGATGTTCTATGCTTGTTGGCCGCCCTTTAGGACAGCTCCTTCTGCATGCCGACTGCACCCTGACACATGTGCACAGCAAAACACCGAACATCGCACAATACACCCGAGATGCAGATATCCTGGTTGTTGCAGCGGGCGCACCTGACCTGATCACAGGTTCTATGGTGAAACCCGGGGCAATCGTGATTGATGTTGGCATTACGCGTACAGAAAACGGTATTGTCGGGGATGTCTGTTTTAATGATGTCAAAAACATTGCCCGCGCAATCACCCCTGTTCCTGGCGGTGTCTATTACAAAACACCCTACTAGCAGCTCAAAACCAATAAAATAAAAAAGAGCGGGATAAAATCCGCTCTTCTTCTTTACGTATAAGACAGATAAAATAAAACTATCCCTCTCCTTGTGCTGCAGTGAATCCATTTTTACCGTCATAGGTATAAAGGGTTTCTATAGCTGCGATATCAAGCCCTGCAGCAATCATTTTTGCATGCGCGGATGAAATCATACTGCTTTCAAATTTCCCTGTTCCAGATGGAATTGTTCGTACACGCCATAAAGGAGAGAACGTCCCACTTGGTGCCATACCTGGCCATGATTTAACCCCACGGTTACTGATCATTTTCACTTCGTATCCTTGAGGTAAACAACTGTTCATTTTTGATGCCAGATCAGATGGTGAAACATCGGAACCGTAATCAACATAAAAATCTGCACCATACGGAACCTTTTCAATCTTGGGTGCTGGACGCACGGCTGGAATTGGCGTTTTTTCACCACCAACGCCATAATCAACCACAGGCAATGTCGATGGTTTTTGACCAAGACGCGCAATGACGGCATCCGTAAATTCCGCGGTTCCAACACGTTTTGTACTGGTTCCTTCGCGGTAAATATCCCCTGTATGAATACCGTCTTCAATCGTTTTAAGCCAAGCATTATGAACCTTGGCTGCAATGTCATTTTGACCAATATGAGTCAGCATCATAACAGCCCCCAGTAAAAGACCAGATGGGTTTGCAATCCCCTTCCCTGCAATATCTGGAGCCGATCCATGAACAGCTTCAAACATGGCACATTCAGGGCCAATATTGGACGATCCCCCCACTCCAACAGATCCCGTAATTTCAGCCGCAATATCCGAGATAATATCGCCATACAGGTTTTCGGTCACGATCACATCAAAATCTTGGGGACGCGCCGCAATACGCGCAGCGCCAATATCAATGATGTAATGTTCTTTTTGAATATCGGGATACTCGGCCGCAATTTCATCAAAAATGCGGTGAAACATGCCGTCACACATTTTCATGATGTTGTCTTTTGACATACATGTGACTTTTTTACGGCCATTTCGGCGGGCATATTCAAATGCATAACGGACAATTTTCTCACACCCAGTACGGGTAATCATTTTATAGGCAACAACAACATCAGCCGCGCGCTGATATTCAATACCCGCATACAAATCCTCTTCATTTTCCCGTACAATCACCATATCCATCTTGGGATGTTTTGTTTCGATAAAAGGGGCATAGGAAAAACAAGGCCGCACATTCGCATAAAGCCCCAATGTCTTTCTGAATGTGACGTTCAAACTTTTAAATCCGCCACCTTGAGGCGTTGTAATCGGCGCCTTTAAAAAAACTTTGGTCCGGGCAAGAGAATCCCACGCACGATCCTCAATGCCTGTCGGATGTCCGCGTTCATAAACGTTCAGCCCCACTTCGATCTCTTCGTATTGTAAAGCAGCACCCGCCGCATCTAAAATCTTGATGGTTGCATCCATAATTTCAGGACCAATGCCATCACCACGCGCAATAGTAATCGTGACTGGTTTCGTCATAGTTCTTCTTCCTTTTTGAAATAATCTGAGAAATTCAGACAATGAATTGATATCCCCATAACTTTGCCATATCTGCCCTTAAAGAAGGTTTAATAAGACAAAGACATTCAAAACGACTATATTTATCGCCACTTTTAATAAAATCAATCGATGGCATATACCATTGCGCCGGATCAAAAGCACCGATATGATGGCAAAAGGATATTCCATAAATTGAAACAATAAGGATGCACCATCATGAAAATAGAAGGACCGCAAGGACCCCAGAAATCATCCGGCCCTCGAAAATCATCCAGTTCATCGTCATCTGATGCATCTGCCTTTAGATCACTTATGGAAACAGATGAATCCGCATCCCCCCTTTCGGCTGCACCGTCCCAACACATAAACGCTTTAGACATTCTTTTGGCTGTTCAAGGCGCCGATGATCCAACAGCAAAAGCTGCGCGCCGAAGAATGATCCAGCGTGGAGATGACATATTAACAGCCCTAGAAAAAATTAAAAACGGGCTTTTAATGGGAACATTAACAGTTGGAGATGTCATTAATATCGCAGATGTAGTAGCAAGCCACCGCGAAAAGGTATCCGACCCAAAATTAACAGAATTAATGGATGAAATTGACCTGCGCGCGCAGGTTGAAATTGCGAAAATGCGTTACTCCTTATAACCATAAAACCATAAAACCATAAAATACCTTATGCCGAAAAAGATCATCTTTGCCCTACTTTCTTATAATCTTTCCGTTCTGTTATTTGCGACCATGTTTGCCATCGGAAAGATTTTGGGCAACCACATGAATTCATTTGAGATTATGTTTTTCAGATGTATTGTTGCGTTTGTTATTATCTGTATTTTTATTATTTATCAAAAAGATAAAGGTCATTTCAAACAAAGGATAATACCAAAAAAACCTATTCTACTGTTATTAAGGTGTTTTTTTGGATCTATCGCAATGATATTAACATTCTATGCCTATATCTTATTACCCATGGCAACAGCCACGACAATCATCTTTACAGG
>CAZQLB010000109.1:1360-4953 GCA_964593915.1 uncultured Pseudobdellovibrionaceae bacterium | reverse complement strand
CTAGTTCCTCACCTGGCCCAATTTCGTGACTTAAGGATTGATAACAGTCCGATATATATTCCCGATCAAATTCGGGTATATCCTTTAGACCTAAGAATGGTTCTAAAGTTACTATCAATTCTTCTATTTGATTAGCATAGCGTGATTTATACATTCATATACCTACTATAAATTTAGGTTTGATACTTCGCATGAACAACAGTTTTTCCATCTGATCCAACCCCGACTTCGACATCCCCTAATTTATAAGTCTTGTGCTGAGGATTTCGCGCGTAACTCGATTCTGACCCATAAGCAATAACGTATTCCACAATATCTGGTGGAATTGACCGGCCGCCCCATTCAAATTTAGGCTGTCTACCTGGCTTCTCAGGCTTACTAACTTCATGAGGTCCTAAAGCTTTAGGTAGTGTACGGTCAATTGCATGACTTGTATAATGTCGCCCCCATGGGGCTTCATATATGGGGATTACCGGGGCAGCCGACACGGTTATTGTTTTAAGACGCGAGAGAAATAGTGATGAAGGTGTTTTACACATTACGGGACGCGATGTTGGCGAGCAGGCTATCGCCATTTCTCATACCAATGGAGCTTGGGTTTATAAAGGTGAGGCCCTTGCGGTTGCAATGACCGAAACCCAAGAAGAAATATTGGGGGTTATGTGGGCTGAAGGGAGGCCTCTTAAACAAAAAGAGATTGCGGATTTATCGGGTCGCAAAAATCAAGGTTTTACAAAAACCCTAACCCGAATGGTAAAAAATGGGTTGGTCTCCCGTGATAACAACCATCGTTACACGCCAGTCGAAACCTTGGTCAAAGACCCACCTAAATTTGCAAAACAGGAAACGGCGGAAGAAAAAGTAGACTAAAAAGAAAGGGTTATGGGTTACCAATATCAATACATTATTTCTATAATACATAACCTATAACCCTATTTCTTATTATATTCATTTTTCCCCTTTGTGATCTTATGCAAATAAGGTAAATGTTCCTATGCCTAAACCCTTACATGGAGCCCCCCTCATGCGCGCCGTTATATACGCCCGATTCAGTACCGACAAACAAAGCGAGAGTTCAATCGATGACCAAGCCCGAAACTGCACCCGCTATGCGGAACGCTGGGGAATGACCGTCATCACTCGGTTTGAAGATAAAGCCATATCTGGGGCAAGCAAAAATCGCCCCGGCTTTGAAACAATGTTAGCGGCGGCCGACCGTGGCGAATTTGACGTTTTATTGGTTGATGATCTATCGCGCCTTTCCCGCGACGATGTCGAGATGAAACAAGTGATCCGGCGATTTAAATTTCGTCGTATTCGAATTATCGGGGTATCCGATGGATATGATTCCGATACCAAGGGTGAAAAAATCCAATCCACCATGCGCGGATTGATGAATGAAATGTATTTGGATGATTTGCGCGAAAAAACGCATCGCGGTTTATACGGCAAGGCAATGAATGGATATAGTGCTGGCGGGCGGACCTATGGATATAAACGTGTCCCGATCGAACACCCCAGCAAATTGGATGTTAATGGTCGCCCGGAAATCGTCGCGGTTGAACGCGCGATTAACGAGGATGAAGCCCGATGGGTCCGACAAATTTTTGAATGGTTCGCCCGAGGCGAAAGTCCAAAACAAATCGCACATCAATTAAATAAGATGGGCGTACCGTCAGCCCGCGGATCCACATGGGGGGCAAGCGCCATTTATGGCGATGTCAAAGATGGCATGGGGCTCCTGAACAATCAACTTTATATCGGTCAATATTCTTGGAACCGATCCATGTGGATCAAAAACCCGGACACAGGCAAACGTAAACGCATTAAACGTGACCCGAAAGAGTGGGTTATTACTGATATGCCCGAATTACGTATCATCCCACAAGAATTATGGGACAAGGTCCAAGAACGCCTCCTTGATATCCGCAGTCGTTCCGGAAATTTGCGCGCGGCATTAAATAATCCGAATACACGGGCGCATGGCGGTAAATATTTATTTTCGGGTTTGTTGCAATGCGGGTGTTGCGGGGCCAATTATACCGTATGCAGCACTACGTCTTATGGATGTGCCACAAACCTAAACCGAGGTGATGCCGCGTGTTCAAACCGCCTTCGGGTCCCAAAAAAACTAATTGAGGGGAAATTGCTTGATGTGGTCCGCCATGAACTTTTATCTGAGGAAGCCGTCACACTGTTTCTGCAGGAGATCAACAGTCATCTGCATCTACAGAATCAAAAACCGAAAATGGAGTTGGATACACATAAACGCGCCCTCGTTTCGATCGAAAAAGATATTAACAATTTGATGGCAGCGATCAAAATGGGGATTATTACTCCCTCAACCAAGTCTGAACTTGAACGGGCCGAGGCGGAACGTACCCGGGCCCAGGCTGCCTTGGACGCCGTATCAGGCGTTGAAGCAGCTTTAACCACAACATTGCCCAACGCGGTCGAATGTTATAGAAATATGGTTCAGAATTTGGGGCGCATATTACAAACAGACATTGCGTATGCTCGCCAGTGCCTAAAAACCCTCCTCGGGTATATTAAACTGGTCCCCAGCATGGCTGGAACCCATTTGGAGGCCGAATTACGTCACAACCCCGAAGGGTTGTTCCGTATGGCTTTAAAACCAAATTCTAATGAATTTAAAGTCGGACTGGTTGTGTATGCCACCCCACGGTTCAAGAACTTATGTTGATTATCCTACACGAACTTATTGTCTTGCACAGAAGCCTGATATTTATCAAAAGAAAAGCCCCCAAATGGGGGCATTTTCTGATCCAAACTGATAGGCTTTTCAAAGCACATACATCCTCGATTTTCTGGTAAAAAATACCGTCCCAGAAAACTGGTATCCCGTAATCTCTTTCGTCACATCGGATAGACTGTTATATCGCTTCTGATTATATTCGTAATATCCGTCACGGCAATAAACAACATAGGTCTGGCCATGGTAGTCGCGCTCTATAACCGTGCCAGGTATTAAGCGCGCGGCACGCCCCCGTGAGTAATGCTTCAGCCTGTCTTCGTTGAAGTCAATTTCCGTCATGTGATTTGGGATCGTTCGCGGATCCAGCATCTTGTACAGATCATCTTGGATATGCGCGAGCAAAGCCAAAATAACCTCATTACGCTTCATCTTTGAAGGACATTCTTGTCCGAACACATCTTTGTAATCGCGCTGCAATTGCTTGAGCGATGAAATCTGCAGCCGCGCATACTGCTTGATCAGATATATCGTGTCATCTTCTTGCGCTTCATTGGGCGTGACTTCTAAAAAATTCAACGTCTGCAGCCACTGCGCCAGCGGGTTTTTCTCTGTGCTCTCAGGTGCAGTCGTCATGCGCACGCCCCTGTCTTGCCCTCAGTATTCGGCAGAATGGATATTTCTGTCTTGGCTGAAAAGAATTGTGGCCCAGAGCAAGCGGTGCCTGTGATGTGCCGCGCCACTTCGGTCGTGCTCCGGAAACGCTGCCCTTCATACTCATATGCATCGTTGATGAAGGTGACCACATGCTCCCGTCCGCGATAGTATCTTTTCAGCACAGTCCCTTCAGCAAGTTTTGTCACACTGCCAGGTGTGCTGG
>CAZQLB010000109.1:0-1350 GCA_964593915.1 uncultured Pseudobdellovibrionaceae bacterium | reverse complement strand
CCTCCAAGCTTTGCTCCAGCGGGTCAATCTCCTTCTTGGCGCCTGACGTGCTGTAGAAGCGGTCGATTGCGTGCCCCAGCAGATCAATGACGATTTCTTTTTTCAGCATCGTTTCAGAGCATGGCCGCTTTAGCGTTCGGCGGTATTCAGCCCGCAACATCGGCATGTCGGTGAGCAAAAGCCGAACCAGCTCATTCCCAACGCGCACCACCGGATTTTGGCTATCAGCACTGTCTGCGACCTTTGTGATCATGGCGGCCAATTCCGTGGCCAGAACGTCTGGGAAGACAGGCATTCCCACCGCCAAGGTATCTTCTGGTTCATCTATATTCATAAAATCCTCCTTTGTAACCAGCGGGCGCGCTATGCACCCATCTCATAGGTATGCGGGAGGTAGGAAAAACGACGATTATGGGGGAAGATTGTTTGGTGCGGCGGTAATAACCCAACGCCTTGCATACGCATGAATGCTTCAAAAGACAGAAATATCAAGGAAATAAGGTCGGCTGCCAGTTCAAATCCCAGTTCGGCAATTGAACCAACGCCCATCGAGACCGCCTGAGCAGAGAATAGAAACCTTCTCTTTGTCTCTCTATTTTACGGTGTGTATTCAACCCCTCGGTTCGAACTCCGATAGATGATTATCTTTTTCGACTATAAACCCTTGCCACTATTGGCTTTTTCTCAAAAAAACCTGAAGGCCGTCTACCCCCAGAAGCAAGGCTTTCTGAGGGTAAAAAATTGGGTGGGCAATCAAGATTTGAGCTATTGAAGCCGTGTGGCCTTCAGCTTTTTTGGCTACGTTTTCATGATTTGCATCTCCGCTTTGTGATTAAGGGCACATGCGAGAACAGCCTATCAAGACAAGCCCAAGCACCCCATAAATCACAGGTATGCAAAGCGGCCATAAAACGGCGATGCGGAGATTAGCGGGGTTATTCTCCGTATTATTTGCGGAGAATATAACGCTCGCCACTTGCCACAAGTTCAAATCCCAGCACAGCAATTGAACCGTGGGCCTGAATAATTAGGTGTAAATGGGTATACTTATGGGTACTTGTTAATAAATCTAGACGTAAAGTGGATAAAGAATATCCACGATAGGCACATGCTTTACGGCTCTACGCTTTCAACTGAAGGGTATAGAGATTTAACAAGATCAACTTGGCTTTGAAATAAGTCAATTAGCTCGCTTGTTGCGGCACTATTTTGATCTTCCATGGCATGATGAAAACGATCGACTGTTTTGGAGATCTGATCCAGCGCTTGAGTTAGTTTTCTGCCGTTTTCTTCTTTAACTGCTTGAGGATGGTCATGCAGCGTTGCAACAGCCGTAACAAGCCTTTCCCC
>CAZQLB010000108.1:0-5016 GCA_964593915.1 uncultured Pseudobdellovibrionaceae bacterium | reverse complement strand
GATTATATCCCCCCACTGGAAATTTTGTTCAGGACGTGGCATGTTCAAAGACAGAATAAAATTGAAGGGTAATATAATGACTGATTTTATGAAAAATAAAAAAGGCCTGATTATGGGGGTCGCCAATGATCGTTCGATCGCCTGGGGGATTGCGCAGGCTTTGCATGCCCAGGGGGCAACGTTGGGTTTTACCTATCAGGGGGAGGCGCTTGAAAAACGTGTACGCCCCCTTGCAGAAAGTATTGGTAGTACCTTTATTGAATCCTGTGATGTCACGGATGATGCCTCTGTGGATGCTGTTTTTAATAAGGTACGCAACGAATGGGGATCCATCGACTTTATTGTCCATGCGATTGCCTTTTCCGATAAAAATGAATTGGATGGCCTGTACGTCAATACGACCCGCGCCAATTTTCTGAAAACGATGGACATTTCTGTCTATTCCTTTACCAGTGTGGCGCAAAAGGCCGCTCCGTTGATGACAGCGGGCGGGTCCATGTTGACCTTAACGTATTATGGCGCTGAACGTGTGATGCCGCATTATAACGTGATGGGTGTGGCAAAGGCCGCGCTTGAGGCATCTGTCCGCTATATGGCGGTCGATCTGGGGCGCCAGAACATTCGGGTGAATGCCATTTCTGCCGGGCCGATCAAGACATTGGCCGCGAGTGGTATCGGTGATTTCCGGTATATCCTCCGCTGGAATGAACTCAATTCGCCGCTTGGCCGTAATGTGACGATCGAAGATGTCGGGAATGCCGGTTTATTCCTGCTGTCCGATCTTGGGGCTGGTATTACGGGCGAGGTGATGCACGTGGACAGCGGGTATCACGTTGTCGGTATGGTGAATGTCGATAATGCATCCGATACAGCCGAATTGCTGCAGTCCATGTCGCCAGGTGGCAGCAAAGATGCTGCAGCTTAATCTGATCAAGCCAAGGGTTTTATCAAAACGGAGCCGTGTTGCGGTTATATCGCCGTCGTGGGGCGGCCCTGAAAAATTTCCGCACCGGCATGAGGCGGGATTGCGTGCTCTGCGCGACAATTTTGATGTTGATGTTGTTGAAATGCCTCATACCCGTGCGGAAAATGCATGGCTTACGAAAAATCCGCGTGCCCGTGCGGACGATATTATGGCTGCATTTTCGGATGCGTCTATTGATGGTATCATTGCCAGTATTGGCGGAGATGACTCGATCCGCCTTTTACCGTATATCGATTTTGATATTATTAAAAATAATCCAAAAGTGTTGATGGGGTATTCGGATACGACAAGTGTTCATTTTATGTGTCTTCATGCTGGACTTTCAACATTCTATGGACCGTCTATTATGGCGGGGTTTGCCGAAAATGGCGGGATGCATGATTATACCCGCAAATCGGTTATAAAAACATTGTTTGAAACAGATGTGATCGGTCAGATAAACCCTGCACCGAATTGGACCATAGAAAGAATGGATTGGGGGAATCCTGATAATCAACACAAATCTCGCGACATGATTCCAGGGGGTGGTTATTGCGTATTAAATGGTTGTGGTATTGTCTCTGGCCATCTTATTGGCGGATGTGTCGAGGTTCTTGAGATGATCAAGGGAACATCCATCTGGCCATCTATAGATACGTGGCGTGGCGCGATTTTATTTTTAGAAACATCCGAAGATCAGCCGCCAGTAGAATATATGAAATATTGGCTGCGTAATTATGGGTCGCAAGGCATATTGGATGTCCTTGCGGGGATTATTATTGGCCGTGCGCAGGAAAAACCCGATCATCAAAATATGTATGATGATACGATTGTGGGCGTTATTCGGGATGAATTCGGGCGTAACGACTTGCCCGTTTTATCCCGTCTGAATTTTGGGCATACAGATCCAATGTTTATATTACCATATGGTGCAATGGCCAAGATTAATTGTGATACGAAACAATTCTCGATTTTGGAATCAGGAACGGTTCCATCCCCTTAATCATTATATCGGCCGGATCCGGGCAGGGGGACGATCTGTCCTTCTGCTGGCAAAGTGGATGGGACAATGGGTTGTGGGGCTTGTTGCGGATCCTCTCCAAACCACGTGAACCCGGACGATCCGTTTCCATTGTTGCTGTTATCCGATGGGGATGACGCAGGAATCGATAAAACCCGGTCCATTAGGCTTGTAAAGCCCGCATCATCACTTGCCGGAATAATATCAGGGGCAGGAGTGGGATCGGCAAGCGCCGCCGTCATCATGCCACGCCAAATGTTTGCGGGCGCAGATCCGCCCGTGACTCGTTTCATCGAACTGTTATCATCATTGCCAACCCATACACTGGCGACATAACCGCCGGCAAACCCATCAAACCAGGCGTCGCGATAGTCTTGCGAGGTGCCTGTTTTCCCATATGTTGGAACAGACAGCTTTGCGCCCATACCTGTGCCGAATTCGGTGACACCTTGCATCATGGTGGTTAAATCAGAGACGGCCTGACGGGAAAAAACGCGTGGCATGATAAATTCTGCGTGGCGGCGTTGGTATAAAACAGTTCCATCCTTGGATGAAATTTTTGTAATCCCATAAGGCGTGATCGCAAGTCCCCCATTTGCAAAGACAGTATAGGCCGTTGTCATTTCCAGCTGAGTTGTACCATTACTGCCAAGCGCAGTTGATAGATTGGGTTCCAGCCGCGCGGTAATCCCCAGCCTGCGGGCAGAATTGATCACAGATCCAACACCCGTTTGCTGCATCAGCTGGATTGCGACGGTGTTAAGTGAAAAGGCAAGAGCACCGCGCAAAGGAATATCACCATAGTATTTTCCATCAAAGTTTGTCGGGCGATAGGATCCCACCTCAATGGGAGCATCTGTGACCATTGTTTCAGGGGTATATCCCTGTTCCAAGGCGGTCAGATAGACGATTGGTTTAAAGGAGGAACCAGGGGACCGAAGGGCGTGTGTGGCCCGGTTAAATTCGGATGATCCATAATCTCGTCCCCCGACCAAAGCCAGAACGGCCCCATCGCGCCGCATGACAATTGCTGATCCTTGAGACATGTGTTTTGCTTCGCCTTGTTCTTGCAGAACGCGTTCGATATTTTCCGCCGCTGCCTTTTGAACATCAGGGTCCATCGTTGTTTCAATGATCAAATCATCTTCCTGTGCCCCCACCAGATCATCCAGCTGTTCCGTAACCCAGTCCGCATAATATTGCGCACTTTCGGTAGCCAGCGGTTTTCGGCGGGGTGTCGGCAATGTTGATATTTTGCGTATTTCATCCTCGTTTAAATATCCGGCAGCTTTCATATTATTGATCACCACGCGGGCGCGTTCTTCGGCAAGCTGGGGGTTTGAACGCGGGGAATATTTTGATGGTGCCTTTAAAAGGCCTGCCAGGATGGCTGATTCCCGAAGCGTTAATGCGCGGGCCGATTTCTTAAAATAGACTTGTGACGCAGCATCCATTCCGTATGCGCCTGCACCAAGGTAGACGCGGTTCAAATAAGCCGCCAGGATTTCATCTTTGGTCAGTTCATGTTCAAGCCAGAGGGCGAGCAAAGCCTCCTGAATTTTGCGTTTCAGAGTGCGTTCCTGGGTTAAAAAAAGGTTTTTTGCAAGCTGCTGTGTAATGGTGGATCCCCCTTGGACCACACCTTTACGTGCAATATTGACAACAACGGCACGGAAAAGGCCGATCGGATCAACGCCAAAATGGTAATAAAAACGCCGATCCTCGGTTGCCAGCACTGCATGGACAAGATCGGGCGGAAAATCTTTGACCGTTAAATTCTCACCCTTGATATCGCCATAACGCGCAATCACGGATCCATCATTAGCAAGGACTGTAATGGCGGGTTTGCGTTCAAATGTGGCCGACCGTGTGATGGTGGGAAGTTCGCGCGCATACCACGCTGCGATACATAAAACCGCGATAATCCCCCACAACCCAGTTACAATCCCCCATTTCAGGCAAAAGAAAAAGGCATGCCGGAAAAAAGAGCCCTGATGATCCAGATCAAATCCAGCACCTTCTTTCTTTTTGGATGATGTGGGTTTTTTCTGTCCAGGACGTGTGGCTTTTAATGAAGGGGGCATGAGGGAAGATCACCTATAACATGAAAAGGCTGGCAAGGCCAAGAAACGCGAAAAATCCAACTACATCTGTAAATGTCGTCAGAAATACGGCGGATGACTCGGCTGGATCGTATCCGAATTTATTCAGAATTATGGGGATAATAGATCCCATCAACCCGGCAACAATCAGGTTGATGATCATAGCCGCGCCAATAACACTGCCCAGCACAGGGTCCCAAAACCACAGGGCGGCAAAAATCCCGGTGATAATGGCAAAACCGGCGCCATTAATCGCACCGATCAACGTTTCTTTTCCAATCGCCCGCCACATGTTTGTTGAGGATAGTTCATGAGTTGCAAGGGCGCGAACCTCAACGGTCAACGTCTGGGTTCCCGCATTCCCGCCCATGGAGGCCACAATCGGCATTAAAACAGCCAATGCAACAATTTGTGAAATCGTTCCCTCGAAAAACGAAATAACCCATGATGCCAGAACAGCCGTAAATAAATTAATAAACAACCATTTCGATCGTGACCAGGATGTGTGTTTGATATCGCGGTAAAAGTCATCATCACCAACCCCGGCGATTTTCAAGAAATCCTCTTCGGCTTCGGCGGCGATAACGTGAAAGATATCCTGGGCCGTAATCATCCCGAGTAGGCGATTATCTTCGTCAACAACAGGGGCCGAT
Organism: uncultured Pseudobdellovibrionaceae bacterium; assembly: GCA_964593915.1. Taxonomy (GTDB): domain Bacteria; phylum Pseudomonadota; class Alphaproteobacteria; order Micavibrionales; family Micavibrionaceae; genus CAZLPZ01. The sequence goes on along the minus strand of CAZQLB010000108.1, from coordinate 276 downwards.
GTTAAATCTTCCCGTTTGAAGAGCAGCGCAACCTCTTCCTGATCCATTGTCGCGGGAACAGGGTCCGTTTCCTCAAGCGTTAGGTCTGTGATTTTTTGGGATCGTCCTGCTGTCACCAGGTTATGCAGGGGAATCTTCCCCACAACATGATGTGCAGGTGTAATTACAAAAAGATCAAAGAAGCTTTCAGGTAGAGTAGGCGCCGCAGCATGCAGATAATCCAGTGTTTTTCCAACGGTCCAAAATTCGGGGATTGCGACCAGTTCACGCTGCATC
>CAZQLB010000107.1:0-5056 GCA_964593915.1 uncultured Pseudobdellovibrionaceae bacterium | reverse complement strand
GTTGCGGGTTGCCCTACCTTGATATATCCAAGGCCGACATCTTTTAATGTTTCCATTTTATCCCGGATGGCGGGGACCGCTTTAAAAAATTCAGCCGACTCTTCAATCGTCATATCCAATACATCTGCAATGGATTTGTCGCGATATTTTACTTCCAGTGTTTCGCGGTTATATCGCTTGCCATTGCATTCTTCGCATGTCACATAAACATCGGGTAAGAAATGCATTTCGATTTTAATAACGCCATCACCTTCGCATCGTTCACACCGTCCCCCGCGTACGTTGAAAGAGAACCGCCCCACGTCATATCCGCGTGCCTTTGATTCCGGCAGTCCTGCAAACCATTCCCGAATAGGGGTGAACGCCCCTGTATAGGTTGCGGGGTTTGACCGGGGGGTGCGTCCAATTGGGGATTGGTCGATGTCGATCACTTTATCCAGGTATTCAAGTCCCTCAATGGATTTAAAAGGTGCGGGCAGATCACGCGTATTCATCAATCGGCGTGAGGCCGCCTGGTATAATGTATCAAGGGTAAAGGTGGACTTCCCGGATCCCGACACCCCTGTCACACATGTAAAAGTCCCCAGCGGAATTTCGGCCGAAACGTTTTTCAGGTTGTTGCCGGTGGCACCAGATAGTTTCAAGTATTCTGTTTTCTTACCTTGTTTTTTGCCCGTACGTCTTGTTTGCGGAATCTCGATAAATTTTTGACCGTTTAAATATTGTGCAGTGATCGAATCTTTTGATTTAATCACTTCAGAAGGGGTGCCCGCGGCAACAACATGTCCGCCATGAACACCGGCGCCTGGTCCCATATCAATCAAGTAATCAGCAGCGCGGATCGCATCTTCGTCATGTTCAACAACAAGAACGGTATTCCCAAGATCTCTCAGGCGTTTAAGGGTTTCCAAAAGACGATCATTATCTCGTTGATGTAGGCCAATGGAGGGTTCATCCAAAACGTATAAAACACCTGTTAAACCGGACCCAATTTGTGAGGCAAGGCGAATACGTTGGGACTCGCCGCCGGATAATGTTCCGGATGCCCGTGCCATTGTTAGATAATCGAGCCCGACATTCAACAGAAAATTTAAACGGTCATTGATTTCCTTGAGGATCCGCGCTGCAATTTCATTTTGAGATTTAGAAAGTTTTTGAGGCAGAGATGAAAACCAAGCATGAGCATCGGCAATCGATAACTGCGATATCTCGCCAATATGTTTTGTTCCGACCTTGACTGATAAAGACTCTGGTTTTAAACGATGACCATGACATTCAGTGCATGGTGCGCTGATTTGATACTGGCTGATTTCTTCGCGGACACTGGGGCTTTCTGTTTCAAGCAGGCGGCGATGAAGGTTTCCAACAACACCTTCAAATGGTTTTTTTGTTTTGTAGGTACGCGATGAATCCTCATATGCGATCGATATATCTTCATCCCCTGTACCATAAAGAAATTTTTCCTGGATGGCGCGCGGAATATCTTTCCATGGGGTTGTGACGCGCACGCCGTAATGCCGTGCAACTGCCTCCAGAGCTTGCATATAGTATGCGGCAAATGTTTTTGACCATGGTTCGATTGCACCCATCACAATAGATTTTGTTTTATCAGGTACAATTAAATCTTCGTCAAATGTCATTTTAACGCCCAATCCATCGCATGATGGGCATGCACCTTGCGGTGCATTAAATGAAAAAAGGCGGGGTTCGATTTCAGGAATGGTAAAACCGGAAACAGGGCATGCGAATTGCTGCGAAAAAATGGTTTCGTCGTTTGTTTCTGCGTCCTGAATAATTAAAAGGCCACTTGCAAGTTTCAGTGCCGTTTCAACAGAATCGGCCAGACGATTGCCCAAATCATCGCGCAAGACCAATCGATCAACGACAACAGAGATATCATGTTTTATTTTTTTATTCAGTTCCGGAATATCGTCCAGCTCAACAATGGTTCCATCGATTTTCGCTCGGCTAAATCCGCGGGAACGTAAATCAGCCAGTTCCTTTTTATATTCACCTTTTCGGCCACGGACAATCGGCGCCATGATATAAAGTTTTGTCCCAGCCGGCATTTCCTTTATACGGTCAACCATTTGTGTGGGGGTTTGGCTTTCAATCGGAAGTCCGGTTGCAGGGGAATAGGGAACACCCACACGTGCCCATAAAAGCCGCATATAATCATAAATTTCAGTAACTGTGCCAACAGTTGATCGTGGATTTTTACTGGTTGTTTTTTGTTCAATAGAAATAGCTGGTGATAAACCATCAATCGAATCTACATCCGGCTTTTGCATCATTTCCAGAAATTGGCGCGCATACGCGGATAAACTTTCAACGTATCGGCGTTGCCCTTCGGCATAAATGGTATCAAAGGCAAGGGACGATTTCCCTGATCCGGATAAACCTGTGATCACAACAAGCTGATCGCGCGGCATTTCGACCGTAACGTTTTTCAGGTTATGTTCGCGGGCGCCCCGCACGATCAGTGTTTTATTGGTCATGGTGCTTCTTTGCCGTTGCTGTGCCGTAATAAAGGGGATGAATGACAACTCGCCATTATATAGGGCGGAGCCACCGAAAAATCCAGAAAATTATGGGATAACAAAGGATATTATATCAATTTATAATAAAAACCCCCGCAAAAAACGGGGGTTTCGTTTTCCGGTGGTTTGTAAAAACTGCTTATTCTAGGTGATTTTGCGGTATTTAAACCGTTGCTGTTCATCGGCATCCATCCCCATGCGGCGTTTCAAATCCGCTTCATAATCCTGGTAGTTTCCTTCGAACCAGACGACGTTGCCATCCCCTTCGTACGCCAATATGTGGGTAGCCAGGCGATCCAAAAACCACCGATCGTGCGAGATCACAACCGCACATCCGGGGAATGTTTCCAGTGCCTCTTCAAGCGCCGACAGGGTTTCTGTATCCAGATCGTTTGTTGGTTCATCAAGAAGCAAAACGTTCGCGCCGGATTTCAGCATTTTTGCCAAATGGACACGGTTACGTTCCCCGCCAGACAGCATGCCCACCTTTTTTTGTTGGTCTGGTCCCTTAAAGTTAAAGGCATGGACATATGCGCGGGTGGGTTTTTCGATTTTTCCGAATTTGAATACATCAACGCCGCCGGATATTTCTTCCCACACAGTTTTAGTATCATCCAGACTGTCGCGGGATTGATCGACGTATCCTAATTTCACGGTTTCGCCGACTTTGAACGTGCCTTGATCCGGCTGTTCTGTCCCCGTCATCATGCGGAACAACGTTGTTTTACCGGCGCCGTTGGGCCCGATGATCCCGACGATTCCCCCTGGAGGTAGGCGGAAGGATAAATCCTTGATCAAAACCTTGTCGCCGAATGATTTATACACATTCTTGGCGTCGACCACCGTGTCGCCAAGGCGCGGCGGGGTGGGAATCACGATTTGGGCGTGACCTACGGTTTCGCGTTCCCCTTCGGCAATCATTTGTTCGTATGCGGCGATACGGGCTTTTGATTTCTTGCGGCGTGCTTCGGGGGTTGAATTGACCCATTCCAATTCGCGAGAAATGGTTTTGGCGCGTTCTTCTTCCTGGCGTTCTTCCAGTTCCATCCGCTTTTTCTTTTGTGTCAAATAGGCGGTGTAATTTCCTTCATACGGGATGCCGCGGCCCCGGTCGAGTTCCAAAATCCATCCCGTGACATTGTCAAGGAAGTATCGGTCGTGGGTAATCATGACAACGGTGCCTGCGTATTCGGCCAAGAATCGCTGGAGCCAGGCAACGCTTTCTGCATCCAGGTGGTTTGTGGGTTCATCCAGCAGCAGCATATCGGGTTTTTCAAGCAACAGCCGTGCAAGCGCAACGCGGCGGCGTTCCCCCCCGGACAGGCGGGTAACAGCGGTATCGCCAGGGGGGCAGTGCAGGGCGGCCATAGCAATTTCAATCCGGCGATCCAGATCCCATGCGTCCAGTGCGTCAATCTGTTCTTGCAGTTTGGCTTGCTGTTCGATCAGGGCGTTCATTTCGTTGTCGTCCGTGATCTCCGCAAATTTCATGCTGATGTCATTATAATCTTCCAGCAGTTTTTTGATGGGGGCCAATCCCTCCATCACATTTTCCCGGACTGTTTTTTGTTCATCCAGTTTGGGTTCCTGGGCCAGATAACCGATTTTGATACCATCGGCCGCCCATGCTTCGCCCTGAACCTCTTTGTCGATGCCCGCCATAATTTTGAGAAGGGTGGATTTTCCAGCGCCGTTGGGCCCCAAAACCCCGATTTTGGCACCCGGTAGAAAGGAAAGGGTCAAGTCTTGCAGGACGGTTTTCCCGCCTGGATACGCTTTGACCAAGTTTTTCATGACATAAATATATTGATAAGAGGGGGCCATTTCTTTGCTTTTCCTATATTTTGCTTAAGTTAGGTGACTATATAGCAAGTTCATCAAAAAACGTCAAAGGACATGACAGATTTTGTGAAAAGGGGTACACTGTACGGAGTAGAAAGGAATACCATAATGATCCCTGAAGATAACCCTTCCTCTGCTGAAATTGCGGATGCAGATCGGACACAGAATCAGTTTTCATCCTATCACGGCGCGCTGGGTGAGGCGGGCGTGCGCGAACCCATGTTGGGGCTGGATGCGGCGTTTTTGGCAAAACCAGGGGATATGACAGCTGTTAATCCGCCGCCTGGCGGGTTTGAAACGGTCTATGCCGGGTGCAGCTGGAATATTCAAAAAATTGATCGATCGGGGTTTCTTGGGAAAATTTTGGGTTTTTCGAAAAAACAAAAGGCCGATATTGATTTGGGATGCCTTGTGGAACTGATGGATGGATCCCGCTTTGCGATCCAGGCGTTGGGGGATGTCCATGGGGCCTATGACGATCCACCTTTTGTCCTGCTCTCTCCGGATGAACGTACGGGGGCGCGGGATGGTGATGACGAATTTCTTTATATCAATGGCGGGAAATGGCCGATGGTCAAACGCGTATTGGTTTATGCCTATATCTACGGCGGTGTGGCAAGTTGGTCGGATGTGCGTCCGGTTATGTCGGTTTTTGTGCCGGGGCACCCGCCGAT
>CAZQLB010000106.1:0-5102 GCA_964593915.1 uncultured Pseudobdellovibrionaceae bacterium | reverse complement strand
ATAAAAGGGCTTTCGACATTTGTTTCCCATGACCTTCTAAAATCGCATGGTGCGCCCATGTCACGGTACATCCAGAAAGCAAAAGGATCATCGTCATCAAAAATGGCAAATCAAACGGATCAATAACATGCATTGGATGTCCTTCTTTCAGCGGAGGCCAAACGCCACCCGTTGTTTCAAGCGCCAAAACTTCACGCACATCCGAAATAAAGATACTCGCATCAAAAAAGGCCCAGAAAAAAGCAACAAAGAACATCACCTCTGACGCAATAAAAAGTCCCATCCCCAAACGAAGGCCTGTCTGCGCCTCAGATGAATGGACGCGTTCCACAACGCTTTCATAAATCACGTCTTTCCACCAGAAAAACATAACAGCAAGAACAGCAAAAAGACCCAAGGCAACACCCTTTAGGCCCACATTCACGCCCAAGATATCCGCCTTGTGCATAAATAAAACAAGACCCAAGGCCAAAAGCCCCGCCCCCAACGATCCCATCAACGGCCATACGCTGGGCCGCACAATGTGATACGGGTGATGTTGGCCGGTTGATCCATAAGTAACAGCATGATCAGACATGGTAAATCCTTCTATCAAAAAGAGGGTAAGAATTGATAAAAATCAAATTGATTTTACTCGTTTTTTACGGTGTTGGCAATTGGCTTATCTGGTCCAGCGCACGGTCCAGCGCGGGCGTTCCTGTTTCATAAAAAGTATACGAAAGGGTCATACTTTCAACATCTTCCATATTTGGGTCCTCTAGCATCTTGGGATCAATATAAAAAAGAACAGGCATCTGAACCACTTGACCAGACGCAAGTGTTTGTTCCCCAAAACAAAAACATTGTGTTTTGTGGAAATATTTTCCGGCCTTTTCGGGCAAAACATTAAAAACAGCTGTGCCGGTAATAGGGACAGAACCATCGTTACGCACCTCAAACGATGTCATTCCATCCTGTCCCACCGCAACGGTAACAGACCGATCAATCGGCCGAAATGTCCAGGGTAAACGAGAATCTACATCTGTATTCATGCGTACATCAATCATACGAGCGGGAAAAACCTGCCCCCCCTCACTCATACCAGCGCGGGCCTGAACAACTGCGGGCGCCGCCGGCCCGCCAAATCCCGTCACTTGACAGAATAAACGGTACAAAGGAACCGAAGCAAAGGAAAGGGCGATCATCCCCGCCACAATCCCAAAAACCACAATGCCTGTTCGGCGATTACGGGCACGCATATCTAAAGCAGATGCCATTTTTATGATCCGCCCGACATCTTGACAATCGATAATCCAAAAATCAGGACCATCCAAACCAAAATAGCCGCCAAAATCATCAGATTGGTTTTTCGTTTACGTTTATGAAGGTCTGAATGAGGCATAGAAACTTATACTCGGTCAACAATCATCAAGGCAAGCAAAACAAAAAGATAAAGAATAGAAAACCCAAACATGCGCCGGGCAGGACCCATATCCACAGAACGCAAAGTCTGCACAGCCGATGCCATAAATAAAAGAGAAAAAACAATGGCCGCTGTACCATAAACCCATCCCACCGCCCCCAAAACAGTAGGAAGAACAGACACCGGCAATAATATAACAGTATACACCAGCATCTGCCATTTTGTGGCAAGAACACCGCGCACCACCGGCATCATGGGGACGGAAACCTTTGCATACTCATCCTTTATAAATAAAGACAACGCCCAGAAATGAGGCGGAGTCCAAAAAAAGATCAAGGCAAAAAGTGCAAGGGGCACAAAATCAATGCTGCCCGTCACAGCCGCCCATCCAATAACAGGGGGGAAAGCACCCGCCGCGCCGCCAATCACGATGTTCTGGGGCGTGGATCGCTTGAGCCACATGGTATAAACAACCGCATAAAAGAAAATGGAAAAGGCGAGTAATAAGGCCGGCAAAACACCTGCCGCCATCCATAATGTTAGAACAGAAAAAGCCGCCGTCACCAAACCGAAACTCAGCGCCTCTTCAGCAGAGACTTTTCCAGCAGGAATAGGACGCGTGCGCGTGCGCGTCATCACTGCATCAATATCCCGGTCATACCACATATTAATGGCACCAGCAGCGCCCGCACCCGCCGCAATAGATAGCAGGGATGCAAATAAAATAAGCGGATGAACATGTTCCGCGCCCGGCGCCAAAACCATACCGGTAAGCCCCGAAAAAACAACCAAAGTCATCACCTTTGGTTTAAGGAGCGCAATATAATCTGCTGGATGAGAAACGGGCGCATCATAAACAGCAGGCAGCGCAGCTTCTTGCGAAGATGCCCACATGGCTTCAGAAGAAAGGGCAGAAACCGATGTCGTCATATTTATATGCACCCCAAATCCACAGATATCAAATCATGATACTTTTGGCTGAATCTCGAACTGGTGGAATGGTGGTGGAGAAGACAACGTCCATTCCAGCGTCATTGTTTCCGGGGTTGCATTCCAGTAATTGGCAGACACACGGCGCCCAAAGAACAACGTATAGAATACAATAAAAACAAACAGGATCACAGATGCTCCAGCAAGATACGTCCCCATGGACGACAGGAAATGCCAACCATGGAAACCGTCCGCATAGGGGCTGACGTGCGGTGTCCCCGAAATCCATCCGGTAAATGTCAGCCACGTATCGTTCAGCATATAAAGGGTACGGTCCATCCACGACCAGTCCTCTGGGAAAGGTGTACCTGGATAATCGGGATACCGGCGCGGCATCCCCTGCAGCCCCAAGAAATGCTGCGGGAAGAAAATAAAATTAACCCCCACAAACGTGATCCAGAAATGAAGTTTACCCAAAAATTCAGGATACTGACGACCTGACATTTTGCCGATCCAGTAATAAAACCCGGCAAACAGGGCAAAAACAGCACCCAGCGACAGCACATAATGGAAATGCGCAACCACATAATATGTATCATGTAAGGCAATATCCATCCCGCCGTTTGCCAGAACAACGCCCGTTACGCCGCCCACTGTAAACAGAAAAATAAACCCAATCGCCCACAGCATCGGTGTTGCAAACCGAATCGATCCGCCCCACATTGTGGCTATCCACGAAAAGATTTTAATCCCGGTTGGGACCGCAATAATAAGGGTCGCAAGGGTAAAATACGCACGTGTATCAACCGAAATCCCGGTCGTAAACATGTGGTGCGCCCACACGATAAAGCCGACAAACCCAATCGCAACCATGGCATACGCCATCCCCAAATACCCGAACACAGGCTTTTTGGAAAAAGTGGAAACGATGTGGCTGATAATACCAAACGCAGGCAAAATCATAATGTACACTTCGGGATGTCCAAAGAACCAGAAAAGGTGCTGGAACAAAATAGGATCGCCCCCGCCCTCTGGTTTAAAGAAATTTGTTCCGAAATTACGATCGGTAAGCAGCATGGTGATAGCACCGCCCAATACAGGAACAGCCAGCACCAGCAAAAATGCGGTTACAAGCATCGCCCACACAAACAGCGGCATTTTATGAAGAGTCATCCCCGGTGCGCGCATGTTAAAGATTGTTGCGATAAAGTTGGCCGCACCCAAAATAGAGCTGGCCCCCGCAAGGTGAAGCGCAAAGATCGCCATATCCACCGACATACCATCGTGCGGCGCAATATTGGATGAGAGCGGTGGGTATATGGTCCATCCGGTCCCAGCCCCCGCCCCAACAAATACCGATGCGGCCAGCAAAGAAAAAGCCGGCACCAAAAGCCAGAATGAAATATTATTCAAACGCGGAAACGCCATATCCGGCGCGCCAATCATAATTGGAACGAACCAGTTGCCAAACCCGCCAATAAGCCCAGGCATGACCACAAAGAAAACCATGATCAATCCATGCGCGGTAATCCACACGTTCCACATCTGGCCATCGGCAACGTATTGCAGCCCCGGATCCTGCAGTTCAAGGCGCATCAGCATCGAAAAGATGCCGCCCACAATCCCAGCAATAATCGAGAAAATGATATAAAGGGTCCCAATATCCTTATGGTTCGTTGAACAAAACCACCGGGTAAAAAACCCAGGGGTATGGTCATGGTGATCGGCATGGGAATGATCAGTATGTGCTGCGCTGGACATGTTCAAAAGCCTCTTTTCAAAACAAATTATTCTTATGATTTATGGGCGGCGGATGGATCCGCAGTCACAGATGGTTCAGATACAGCCGGAGCAGAAGCCGGTGCGGAATCCGCGATCCCCTGCTCTTTTTTCTTGGCGGCGACCCACGCTGTAAACTCATCTTTCGTTACAGCCTTGATTTCAATCGGCATAAAGGCGTGACCTGTTCCGCAAATTTCAGAACATTGCCCATAATAGATGCCGGGTTTCGTAACCCGAATCCATGTTTCGTTGGCACGGCCCGGCACCGCATCCTTTTTAACGCCGAAAGCAGGAACAGCGAACGAGTGAATAACATCCGCCGCCGTAGTCATGACTTGAATATTTGTATCAATAGGGATCACAACAGGATTATCGGTCGACAACAACCGAACCTGCCCCTCTTTCAACTCTTTTTCAGGGATCATGTTGGATTGCAAAGCAATACCGCCATGATCAGGGTATTCATATCCCCAATACCATTGATATCCCGTCACCTTCAGGGTCATTTCTGGTTTTTCGGTCCGATCTGTATAGTAAAGAAGTTTCATCGACGGCACCACAATCACAATCAAAATCAAAACGGGCACGATTGTCCATAAAACCTCCAGCATCACATGATGGGTTGTTTTCGACGGGGTCGGATTCGCCCGTTCGTTAAAACGGATCATGACAAACGCCAAAAGCGCCGTCACAAAAATAACAATCCCCGTAATAATCCACAGCGTCATTTCGTGAAAATCACGCAAATGCCCCATAGAAGGGGTCGCCGCCTGTTGCAGATCAATTCCCCACGGTTCAGGCTGGGCCGCCATCGCTACATGCGACAGAAAAACAGCGGCAACCAGAATAAAGAAAGAGAGTATATTATTTACATATTTCATTTTAGATCACACTCGGTTGATTTTTGTCAATATCACGTTAATCCGGTTTGGAAAAAAGGTAAAGAGTGTGTGTGACGCTGGCACGGCGGGCATAGCAAAAAAACAAC
>CAZQLB010000105.1:0-5111 GCA_964593915.1 uncultured Pseudobdellovibrionaceae bacterium | reverse complement strand
GGGGGGATTTCCGGCCTGAACCGGTTTCCGATCATCTTTTTTTGGTCCTTCCCGGCAAGGGTTATGAGGACAGATGATCTCGCAAAGCTTGCACCATTCCCTGTACGTCAGGTGTACGCGCGATATCTGTACGCTTCCATGGATATGAATGCAGGCAGTCTAACACACCTTTGCTGATACATAAAGCGCTTATCTGAGGAATGGCGCATTCATATCCATGACATTTAATTAATGTCATAAAATGGGTAGCCGAGACTGATGAAAAAAACAAGACACCTTTTACGGCACCTTGATTCAGCATTTTCAAAACGTTATCGGATAACCTCTGTTGCTGCACACTTTTATATGCATAAACTTCAGAAACGTGAATATGAAAATATTTTAAAGCGGCGGCCAGATCGTATGATACAAGATCTCCCCGTACGTATAACCAGTTTTGCCCTTGTACGTCTGTACTTTTTTTAATTCTATCAATTAACGTACATACATCTGGCGCAACGGTCACTGGACAACTAAAACCATTTTCAATCAATGCATTGGCTGTACGCTTACCTACAACGTACAAAGGCGTACAGCTATCCAGATTTAAATGTTTTTTATAATGACATAAGAAATTAACAGCACGCGCACTGGTCAAAAGACATCCGTCTACCTGCTTCGGAATATGGCGATCAGCTGCCTCAAACGGTTCTTCTACATATGAAAAAATATCTGCCAGCAGGGGAGTAAATGCAACGTCTTGAAAAGCGAGACGGGTATCATCCCACCGATCCTGTGGCCTGACCACAAGCCATACAGGGTGCGCTGGATGAGCGTGTCTGTCTAGCACGTCCCCGTCCGGCATTCTGGTAATAATCCGGCGGGCGCATGGGCGCGCATTTCGGCCCCTAAGTCTTCCGCAATACAGATAGCATCCGCCACCTGCGTGACCACACTGCGGCGTTCGCCCTGGTAGGATTGCAGTCCATCCGGCGTTGCAACGATCGACCGCACATAAAGTTCAGACCCTTGCCATTCAGCATACGCGCCAATCGGTGTATGGCAACTTCCATCTAAAATCTGAAGGATACGGCGTTCTGCGACCGATGCAAGATAGGTTGGAATATGATTCATTTGATCAAATGCCGCCCGCGTTTGGGTATCATGGACCCGTGTTTCAATACACACAATCCCCTGGCCGCACGCTGGCAAAATAATCCCCGGATCCATTGCGATAACAAAAAGTCCCTGGGAAATCGTTTGATCATCAAGCCGTTCGAGGCCAGCCGCCGCCAGGATTGTTGCATCCACAAGTCCTTGACGGACCTTATCCAAACGCGTGGGGACATTCCCGCGCAAGGGCACAACGACCAGGTCCGGCCGGGCCTTTTTAATCATGGCTTGACGACGCAAACTGGACGTCCCAATCACGGACCCCGATGGCAAGGCCATCAAATCATCCCCAGAACGAGAAATAAAAATATCACGCGGATTGCCGCGTGGTAAGGTATGGTCCAAAGCCGCACCATCCGGCAGGAAAGAGGGCACATCTTTCATCGAATGGACCCCCGCATGGATTGTTCCATCCAAAAGGGCTTGTTCAATTTCCTTTACAAACAGACCCTTGCCCCCCTCGGCTTCAGATAGGCGTTTTTCGCCATCCTCTGGTTTCCAGTCACCTGAGGTTTTGATAATGCGAGGAGATGCTTGAACATTATGCGCAGAAAGGGTTTTAATGACCATTTCTGTTTGAGCCAAAGCCAGACGGCTACCCCGCGTCCCTAGGATTAATGCCTCGTTATTCACCATTAGACCTGTCTTTTTCTTTTGATCTTCTTTATAACTGGATTTTGGATTAGACCAATTTGGCCCCTTGTGCAAGGGTGAATAACACGAAAAGACTATATTCTGACAAAAAATGATTATTTTAGGGATTGAAACCAGCTGTGATGAAACAGCCGCCGCAATCGTGGACGGAAACGGTACGATATTGGCGCACCGCGTCTATAGCCAGATGAAAGAACATACCCCCCACGGCGGTGTGGTCCCGGAAATCGCAGCACGCGCCCATGCCGATATTTTACCGGGTCTGGTCCAGCAAACCGGCGCAGATGCCCATATCCACATTACAGATCTGGATGCCGTTGCCGCGACATGCGGACCTGGTTTAATTGGCGGCGTCATGGTGGGTATGATGATGGGTAAAGGGCTTGCCGCCAGCCTGAACAAACCCTTTATTGCCATCAACCATTTGGAAGCACATGTGCTAACCCCTCGTCTGACACACCAGATTCCCTTCCCCTACCTCTGTTTGCTTATTTCGGGGGGGCATACCCAAATGGTTCTTGTGCGGGATTTGGGACACTATGACATTCTGGGCGAAAGTTTGGATGACGCGGCTGGCGAAGCTTTTGATAAAAGCGCAAAGATGATGGGACTTCCCTATCCCGGCGGCCCTCATGTAGAAAAAGAAGCATCACAATGCAAGGATCCAGAAACCGCACGTCATCGTTTTCCCTTGCCGCGCCCCCTTATAGGCCGTAAAGGTTGCGATTTTTCGTTTTCCGGCCTTAAAACAGCTGTTCGGCAAACGATTATAGACCAGGGGCCTCTTTCTCCGCTGGATCGCATCGATTTATGTTTTAGTTTACAGGAAACAATTGGCGATATTCTGGCTGACCGTTTATCGCATGCCCTTCCCTATGCGGTCAGTGTCCGGGCAAAGCACTTTGTTTTAGCCGGCGGTGTTGCCGCTAATACATTTTTACGGACACGCCTTGCCTCTGTTGCAGCAGAGGGGGGAATGGATCTGGTCGCTCCGCCGCTATCCCTGTGTACCGACAATGGGGCCATGATTGCATGGGCGGGAGCAGAACGCTTTAAAAAGGGCTTTATATCCAATTTAAATACAGCAGCGAGACCTCGCTGGCCCCTTTCTGAAATGAGAGAGGGTTTATAATAATGCATATTTCAATTATTGGAACTGGGGCCTGGGGGTGTGCACTGGCACAAGTATGGGCAGTCGCAGGTCATAGCGTTATTCTTTATGGGCGCAGCGAAGACGTTATCGATGGAATCAATCGCGCGTTCACGCACCCTTCTTTCCCTGATGTTATTTTACATCCATCCGTGCGGGCGCAAAAAATTCCCGATACTTTTCCGGATACAGATTTGTTTATTTATGCGCTTCCCGTTCAGGTCATGCGGACGTTTTTATCGGATCATACCTTTTCCGGGCAAAGCCCGTTTATGATTGTATCCAAAGGGATTGATATCAGCACGGGTAAACTTCTTTCAGAAATTGCAAAAGAATCCGAAAAGATCAAAGGCTCTATCGCTATTTTAAGCGGTCCAAATTTTGCTGCCGAAGTAATTAAAGGATTACCATCCGCAAGCACCATCGCGACCGAAAATACGCAAATCGCTACTCATCTGGCGCAAAAGCTGAGCACATCAACATTTCGGCTGTATCATACAGATGATATGATTGGCATCCAGGTTGGCGGGGGCCTTAAAAACGTTATTGCCATTGCATGCGGCCTGTCCGATGGCCTGAATATGGGTAACAATGCACGTGCGGCTTTGATCACCAGAGGACTTGCTGAAATGGCACGCATGACATCTGTTTTTGGAGGGAACCGAGAAACACTGATGGGTCTGTCCGGAATGGGAGATTTAATTTTAACGTGTACAAGCCCCCAATCCAGAAACTATCGATATGGGCTCTCGTGTACAAAAAATGGTATGCATCTTCCTACCGAAACGGTCGAAGGTGTTTCCACAATCAAAGCGATTATCCCAATCATTGAAAAAAACAATTTGGATATGCCCATTTGCAAGGCTATATACGGTGTTTTAAACGGATCTATTCCACTTGATAAATGTATGTCGTTTTTAATGGACCGCCCTTTACGTGGGTATGAACACATATAGGAAAAAGAAAATGGCACATTGGCTTATGAAATCAGAACCAGATGTTTTTTCATGGGATATGCTTATATCCAAAAAAATTGCCCCATGGGATGATGTACGTAACTATCAAGCACGCAATAACATGAAAGCCATGAAAAAGGGAGATGAATGTTTTTTCTATCACTCCAATATCGGGCGCGAAATTGTTGGAATCATGAAAATCGTTCGGGAATGGTATGAGGATCCAAAAGACCCGCGATTTGTTTTAGTTGATGTTTCACCTGTCCGGGCCTTTTCAAAGCCTATTACACTGGCCGACATTAAATCGCATCCAGATTTACAGGATATTGGACTGATCCGTCAGGTACGATTATCCGTCATGCCAATAAGCGATTCGCATTGGGACATCATCTGCAGCATGGGCTTATAAAGGCAGGGGTCTAGTTTTTTAAAACAGCCAAATCCCGATAAAGATCAAGTGCCTCTGGGTTCGCCAACGCCTCTATATTCTTAATGGTACGCCCATGAATGACGTCACGAACAGCAAGTTCCACAATCTTGTTACTCTTTGTTCTGGGGATATCCGCAACCTGAATAACTTTTGCAGGAACATGGCGCGGGGATGCCCCATCCTTCACCTGTTTTTTAATGCGCGTGATAATATCATCGTTTAACGAGAACCCTTCTTTTAATCGGACAAAAAGAATAACGCGCACGTCATTATCCCAATCCTGGCCCACGGCAATGCTTTCAGCAACTTCTGGAACTTTTTCAACTTGGCGATAGATTTCGGCAGTTCCAATCCGAACACCACCGGGTTTTAATGTTGCATCCGATCGCCCCGTAATCACCAAACCATTATGTTCGGTTTTTTCGGCCCAATCACCATGACACCAAATCCCCGGAAAACGATCATAATACGCCTTGTGATATTTTGATCCATCTGGATCATTCCAAAAACAAAGGGGCATAACCGGAAACGGTTTTTTACACACCAGTTCGCCAGCAATATGCGGATTTGTAATCGAGTGACCATTATCATCAAAGACATCCATATCATATCCAAGACCTGGGCCTTGAATTTCCCCTCTATAAACCGGGGAAATGGGATTTCCAATAACAAAACATGACACAATATCTGTCCCACCAGAAATAGAGGCAACGTGCAAATCCTCTTTTATATGCTGATAAATATAATCGAAACTTTCATGCACTAATGG
>CAZQLB010000104.1:4722-5142 GCA_964593915.1 uncultured Pseudobdellovibrionaceae bacterium | reverse complement strand
GTGCTATATTAGGATAATAATCCTTTTTTATGTCATAATCGAATGCGCGGAAGGGTATTATTGTATTTATAATACGTAAATATTTTTTGTTGAATTTTTTGTAAGTTTTGATTATATCAAGTTGAACAAGGAAAAAAGTCGCCTTTGGGCGGCGGGTGTGTTATAAGATTGCTCTTAGAATGATGATATCAACCGCTCAAATTCGGGCCGCGCGGGGTCTTTTGAACTGGAGCCAGTCTGATCTGGCTGACCGTACCGGTATCTCTGCCACATCTATTGGCTCTATCGAAAATGGGAATACGCACCCGCGTGAACAGACGCTTGTTACGATCCAGCGGGTTTTGGAAGACTCTGGTGTTGAATTTACGGAATATGGAGGGGTTCAGCCGCGGCGACACTCTATCCAAGTGTATCAAGGAA
>CAZQLB010000104.1:0-4712 GCA_964593915.1 uncultured Pseudobdellovibrionaceae bacterium | reverse complement strand
GAACATCAGGTCTTAAAAGGTTTATGGACGATATCTATGAAACGCTTAAAGCGGATCCGGGCGAAGTATTTGTTAGCAACGTGGATGAGCGTGAATTTATAAAATGGCTTGGCGAATATGCTGAAAAACATATTGCACGTATGAATGATATTAAAGGTGTTTCGTATAAAATCCTTATTCGTGACGGGGATGAGTATACCCCGGGCTCTTCTTATGCAGAATATAGATGGGTATCAAAGGATTTATTTTCATCTGTTCCATTTTATATTTATGGGGGAAAATCCGCGCTTTTGCTTTTTGGGCCTGATGTGCGGGTTATTGTGATGGATTACCCCGAGATTCGTGATGCTTTCCGTGTACAGTTTTTGGACGTTTGGGATCGTTCGGTTGTGGTTGAGAGGGGGAAAGTTGCATGAACGGTGCTGTTGCCCTTCACAAGATTCAAAATGCCTGCCGTTCTTTTGCGGCACGCCAGGATTTGGACGACCTTCTGACCGGGAAAAGGTCGGGGCATCTGGGTAAATATGGTTATACGTCAGGGGCGGCTGACTCTCTTGTTTCATTTTTTCAGAAGAACTACGATTGAAAAGGATACACAGCTTCCTATTATGAATTCTGTCAAACCATCGGTTGAGTTAATGACTGCGCTGGGTTCCTCTATTGAACTAAATACGAAAGTGTCACTCAGAACGCCGACGGGTGTCGTTGTTCACGTCTTCTCTCTTTAGTGTGTTTCTAGTGCATCGGAATGGTGCTGTGTGTTCAGGGCGGCCCCTTGTCCATCCATCCCGCGATGGATCGTCACGTATATCGTCACGTTGGCCACAAATAGAATTGTTGCAATCATTAAAATCAGGTGTGCGTTTTTCTTTTGCGGGGAACAGGACGTTTCATGCGGGGTGCAGTGAGGTCGCGCGCATTCAATTTGTTTGGCCAAAAAATACATCCCCCATCCCAAGGCCAGCATGATCCCTGAAAAGATAATAACGGGAATTTCCCATGCGTGCAGCCATTCGTGTATATCCAGCAGGATTCCAGGCAGGGTGATGGAACTGCTGACACTGCCAGCCAGGCTGATCAGGGTCACAAGGGTGGGGAGAACACAGCAAAAGACGTGCGTGGTCTCGGCCACAATCACGCTGGTAAATAATGACTTATGCAGTTTTTCAGGGGACAAAAACGTCCAGCGGGTAAGCATGCGCCGATAACCTTTCACATTCTATACTATAGATAACAGATATACGTCTGGTCTGTAGCATCATTTTTTATAAAAATCAACAAGATAGCGTTTTATAAGGGGGCGGGAGAGGGGGGCGTTAGAAATCAACGCATTTACCGTCCCGTTCCCAATCGCCAAAACGGGTGGGTTCGGGTCCGGTGCGGCCCCCGATTTCGGTTATAGGTTTTTTTGGGTCTTGTGCCGGAGGCACGGGGACCTTTGTGGTGTGTAAATCAGCAGAGGGGACGGCGGGATCATTCGTGTTCATCTTTGTAACATGCGGCAGCGTCCGGTTAAAATCAAGGGGGGTGACATAGGGGATACTTCCTGTTATAAGGCTTTTCTATGTAAAACAAAAAAGAGGGGGATTTTCCCGTATGAGCGATATTTGTGATTCTTTTGGCCGCGCGGCATCAACATATGATGCGTATGCGGGGGTTCAAGAGATCGTCGCCCGGCGTTTGATGGATCGGCTTGCGCCGGCATTTGATGACGCGGGGGCGGGGAAAAGGATTCTTGAAATTGGCGCGGGCACTGGACTGCTCACGATGCACCTTTTGGAAAAATATCCAAAAGCATCCTTTTTGATTACGGATTTGGGGCCGGATATGCTGAATGTATGTCAGGGAAAAGTGGAGGTATGGAACGCGGATCATCCGGTTGAGGCACTGCGTTCATCGCATATAGATTTTCGTATACTGGATGGTCAGGATATCTCATCTGGTTTATCTTCTGCTGAAAATCAGGGGCCTTTTGACCTGATCGCCAGCAGTATGACCGCCCATTGGTTTCGGGATCCTATTGCGGCGTTTAAAATATGGCAGGAACATTTGGCCCCAGGGGGCGAAATTATATGTGCAATGCCGGGCAAGGATAATTTTTCATTGTGGAAAAACCATCTTAAGGAGTGTGGTCTTGATTTTGGGGGACGCGATGATCTTCCGGATGTATTACCGGGACAGGCGTATCAAGACAATATCACCATTTATTACAAAAGTTTTAGAGCGTTTTGCATCATGCTGGATAAAACAGGGGCTGGAACACCAAAAAAGGGGTATATACAACCAGAACTTGTTGATTTATTCAATGCTGCGCGGGGGTATCAAGAAAAGAACAATCGTACCTTTCCGGGGGATTGGGATATTCGTTATGGTCGTCTGTTGCGCAATTCTGCTCTTTCGTCTCTTGAATATGGGGGATAGTATCTTTGTATGCGGCATGATTCTGATCCATCTTTTTATGCGGGAATGTCCCCGATCGCACTGCGCCAACATGCGGTGCGTATTTTAGACCTTGTGCTATCAAGACATGAGCCGCTTGATCATGTCTTGCAAAAAAGCGATGACGTACGTGCAATGAATGCACCTGATCGCGCTTTGCTGCGCATGATGGTCGCAACCACCCTGCGCCGTATGGGCCAGATTGATGATCTGATCATGCGTGCCATGGATGGACGAGCCTTGCCGAAACCGGATCGGCTTTGTCATTTGATACGGCTGAGTGTGGCGCAGCTTTTATTCATGAATATTCCAGATTATGCGGCTGTGCATGTATCTGTTGATGTGGCTGTACGCATGGGATTTGTGCGGCAAAAGGGATTGGTTAATGCGATTTTGCGCCGGTTAACGCGTGAAGGGGCCGCATGGATTGCGGATCAAGATATGGCCAGGTTGTGTACGCCGGCGTGGCTTTTCACCTCTCTTGAAAAAGCGTATGGAACGGATATAGCCCGCGGCGTCATGTCGGCGTCATTGTCTGAGGCCGGGACGGATATAACGATTAAGAATTCCGCTGATGCCGCAGTATATGCGGAAAAATTAGGGGCAGTTCCATTATGGGGATCAACATTGCGGATGATTGATCCATCAGGATCACCAGAGGGGTGGACAGATTATCATCAGGGCACGTGGTGGATCCAGGATGCGGCGGCGGCGCTGCCGATTACATTGCTGGCGCATATGATGCCGGATCTTTCCAAATGGCATGTGATGGATGTATGTGCGGCGCCGGGGGGAAAAACAGCGCAGCTTGCATCCATGGGGGCTCGGGTTACGGCCATTGATTCAAATGAAAACCGGATGAAACGGTTATCTCAGAACATGCAGCGATTGGGTTTTGATTCTGTTGTCAGTGAGCGTGTCGCCGATATTTTTGAGATGCCGCCGCCTGCTGAACTTTTTGACTTGGTTGTTTTGGATGCCCCTTGTTCGGCGACGGGGACGATGCGGCGTCATCCAGATCTGGTTCATCACCGGACAGCTGCAGATATCGGACGGCTGGCGCCTATCCAAGGTGCCATGCTGGATCATGTGGTGCAGTATGTGAAGTCGCGTGGTTATGTATTATATATGACCTGTTCGTTGCAGCCGGAGGAAGGGGAGAATCATGTTCCTGCATTTCTGGCTCGGCACCCTGACGCAACGCTTGTTCCGTTTGCTCCTCTTGATGTTGTTGGGTTTCCGGATGTTGTGCGTGCGGATGGTTGTTTACGTATTTTGCCCACTCACTTTCAAGATAAAGGGGGAATGGATGGGTTTTTTGCCGCGCTTTTTCGGTTGTGACCCATTCTCCTTGATCCAGGGGGGCGGATCAGGTACAACTTGTGGAGCGATGTTTTGATCCATTTACGCCCCTTTCTTGTTTGATGTATGACTATTTCTAATTTACAGATCTCTGTTTCCTTGCTTTCGGCAGATTTTGCACATCTGGGGGATGAGCTGCGTGCAATGGATCAGGCGGGGGCGGATCTGATCCACCTTGATGTTATGGATGGCGGGTTTGTTCCCAATTTAACTTTTGGCCCGCCTGTGATTAAAGCGCTGCGCCCTTATACCGATAAACCGTTTGATGCGCATTTAATGGTTCATCATCCTGAACATTTATTTCCGGCCTTTGCCGATGCCGGATGTCAAAGTATCACGATCCATCCGGATGCGGTTTTTGATCCTCTTGACGATTTGCGCACGATTCGGTCATTGGGGATGCGGGCAGGATTGGCATTTAATCCGGATGCGCCGCTTGACGCCCTTTATGACTGTGTCCATGATGTGGATCTTATTTTGATTATGACGGTTCAGGCCGGGTTTGGGGGGCAGGCCTTTATGCCCCTTTATGACCGTATTCACCATGTGCGCGATGTTTTGAATGGGACTGATAAGCCTGTTCAGCTGATGGTTGATGGGGGCATTGCCCCTGCACATATTTCCAAATTGCGGGATGCGGGTGTTGATGTTGTTGTGGCGGGTACGGCTGCTTTCCGGGATGGACCATCCCATTATGCCCAAAATATTTCGAATCTAAGGGGTGGGGTTGATGCTACGTAAAACATATAGGTTGATGCAAAAAACACGTAGCTTTGTAAGTGATGCACAAGACGGAATTATGACGGCGGCCGCTGGTTTTACACGCGGCGGTGTGCCGGCTGATGTCCCGCATCATTTTTCCTGTTTGCCAGAAGGATTTGTTAAGGGTGATTCAGGTCGCGGGCAAGAAC
>CAZQLB010000103.1:4800-5244 GCA_964593915.1 uncultured Pseudobdellovibrionaceae bacterium | reverse complement strand
TGGCAGTATAGTCTTTTTTCAGGAACCATTCAGCCGCAGCAAAGCGTGTTTGCCCATTGGGGCATCCCAGGACCGCAACCGCATTTTTTCCACCTGGTGCGACTGCCACAAGATTAAATCCAGATAAACCGGCTGTTCCCGTTTTTGTAAGAATATCTTGTCCGTTTCTGACAAATAGGTTAGTTGTTTTATATTCTTGACCATTGATGGTGACAGATGGTGTGCTGAGCGCCTGCCGGGTTAAGGGATATTGGTCTGAATTTTTTTCGATGCGCGCTATTAATGATGCCATGTCATCGGCTGTGGTCGTAGGAATCCCGTTTTCCTTGGCTATTTCCCCCATTTGAATCAGGGATTGTCCCTTCATTTTATTTGCGATTTCTGGTGATAAACATGATTTCGCACTGGTCACGCCAGAACCATCTGACCCCATAATAAAACTGC
>CAZQLB010000103.1:0-4790 GCA_964593915.1 uncultured Pseudobdellovibrionaceae bacterium | reverse complement strand
GTTACACGCATGGCTTGAGCAATTGTTGTGCGCCATGTTTCTGTTGTTGGATAAGATGTGCCTGGGCATGTGTACGCGTGTGGGTTTAGATGTTTTTTACCTTTTCCCCCTGTTTCAATGATGGGGACGCTAATGACATCATTCGGATTCATATCTCCCTTATTAATGGCCTCTTCAACACGCATCAGTGTTGGAACTTTTAAGAGCGATGCAGGGGCCATCGGGGCTTCTGCGTTCTTGCCATCAAGAATCTGCCCTGTCTGGACGTCTACCACAGCATAGGCACTGCATGCTTGTGCGGCTTTTTCTCCGGTTAACCCTTCGGTTTGTTTTGCGGGGCCTCCAGCAAGGGCGGATGGCATCAAAAGGGCAGTAGCCAAAGCGCAGGCAGCACGGCAAAAGGAAGGAGATAAAGTCATGGATAGGCCCGTGTTTATTTGATTTTTTGATTGTTTATTGATCTGATCATCGCGGGATACGCACGTAAAATCAAATTGTGATTTTACATGATATAATGCAAAAAATGCATTCTATGGGCTGTGTCAGAAAAAAGACAGGAGACCGTGTGTTATGCCATACGCGGGGTGCGTTTTTTATGTTTACGGTCCGGTAGAGCGCGGCCCCAGACAAAGCGGGGGACAATAAATGTTGGGCGGACGTTGTTATGTGCAATAACTAAATTACTGAGTGTTTTTTCAAGGTCGGACAGATTTGACATCCCTTTAAAATTTCCAGCATGAAGCCCCGTCGCCGCGATCAGACAGGTATCCATTTCAGCTGTCAGTCCGCCCAAAATATCCTGGTCCATGGCGTCGCCAATGACAGCCACCTGGCCCGGGAAAATATCCCGTGCGCGCAGGAATTTAATGCATTCATCAAATATAGGTTCGAATGGTTTTCCGATATAGGTGACAACCCCGCCAAAATCCTGGTATCTGCGGGCCAGCTGTCCGGTACCCATCACGGGTTGGCCGTCTACCAGTCCGCGCATTTCCGGGTTGGCGCATATGGCTTTCAGGCGTTTTTGTGCTGCAACTTTCAAAATAGGGTCGTAATCATCCAATGTTTTATAGGGCGCATCGCATCCAGAGAGTAAAAGAAAGTCAGCTTTTGCCGGATCATCCACGAGCGTGATGTCCAGTCCATCTGTGATAGACGTGTCGCCTGCATGAGAAATAAGGTAACAATTCTTGCCGTAGTCTTTAAACAACCCCTTCGGATGGTACAAATGTTGCCACACCATTTCTGATGATGTGATGATGTGATCGTATAAATCTTCTGAAATACCGATTTCAGCTAGCCTCTTTTTATTTTCGGCCGCGCGCTTCGAAGAATTTGAAAGAAGAATAATTGTTTTTTTTCGGTTCTTTAGTTCCGTCAAACATTCGATAACACCATCAAACACGGTCGTACCGTTGTGCAGAACCCCGTATTGATCCAGGATAAAAGCACTGTAGCTATCAGACAGGTCCGAAATCCCCTGGCAAAAGCGTGTACTATGCATATGACTATTGTCCTATAGTTGAAAGCGATATTCTCTTTTTACCCTATCCAAAAGTCCTTAATGAAGGATTAGCGGACGCAGTATGTGTAAATAAAATATGTAAAAAGAGAGAGGGTATGCTTTTGAAAAGGAAAACACAAACCTATGCCGCTCCCCGTATGTTTAAATCACGTCCAGCTTTTGGTTCGCGCCCTGTTGCCGTACAGATCAAGGCGTAAAGACGCCCAATATCAGATGACAGAAAGGTTGCGGTCAGCAATTCGCCATGATCATTCATCTGGGCCTGTTCAAACATATCCTCGAATTGGCGAATGAATTTTTGAACATAACTGCGGAATTCCGTATCACTTGCATATTTTGTTCTGATTTTTTCATGAGGTAACTGATCGGCTTGGTCTAAAAGACGTTTTGTAAACTGGGCAATGTCACCTTTTTGATAAGCTTTCCATGCTTTTTCAGGAATTGATCCTTCCAGCATGCGGACAAAATCCACGGACAGGGAGTGCAGGGATTCGATGATAAATTTAGCGGATGACAAGAATGCGTCGCGTTGTGCTTTGCCCTGTGTTTCCTTAATCTTATCAATTTGCGTTGCGGCTTCCTGGGCGGCTTTGAACAGAACGCTGGATTGGCGTACATACGCGGAAGAGGCATCATCAGCCGCTTCGACTGCTTGACGCGCAACTTGTGTAAAGCGGCTGGCATCCCCTTCAATTTTACTGCGCATGAGTTCAATTTTTTCCTGTGCGGTTTGTGCGGTTTTTTCCACTTCAACCATTTTTGTTCCCAATTGTTGCAGGGCGCGCGTAACTTTGTCTGCTGTGTCATTCGATGCTTCGGCGATCATGGCTGCTTGGGATTTTAAATCGCGGCCATAAGACTGGGATGTTTGAAGTGATGACTTGATATGATCATCAATCTCACGGCTTCTAAGCGAAATGCTATCGCCCGTTTTCTTCATTTCCAGAAGAGCATCGTGTGCAGAACGTAAAATATCACGTGTTTCGGCCTGTAATTGTGTAATCATATTTTTTGTTGAGTTGACAATTGTTTGTGCTGCAGAGCCAAGTGTCTCTGTTTCTTTTTGGGTATCTTTTGAAAGCAGCTGTAACTTTTCGGTTACACGGTCTGCTGATGTCTCCAAAAGCGTTCTCGTCCCGATAAAATTCTTTTCGGCGCCTGATAACTGAATGGCCGCTTCTCCAACTGCGGCGTTCAGGTCATTAAACTGGGCTTGTACCGCTTTTTGTACAGATTCTATTTTTAACAGGGCTTGATCCGCCAGGATGTGAATATCCGTGACTTGATTGTTTAGGGTCTTGCTGACGGTTCCCATACGTTCGCTGGCGTTTACACCTGCTTGTTCAATATCATCCACACGGGATTTAAGCTCATCACCAGCTGTACGCAGTAATTGCGATGCCTCTGCCACACCTGTCCGAAGGCTGGAAACATTGTTTTCAAAAACAATACCCATTTGCTGCATCCGTTCCAAGTTCGACAACGTTGTCGTTTCAAATGTTGTGTTTAAATCGGTAAGCTTTTCATGGGTGGTGGTAATTTGATTGATTGCTTTATGAAACAATGGTTCGGATTGATGGACAGTCTCTTCCAATGCCGATGTCACAGCGATGCTGTCCGATCGTAATTTATCGGCATGGATAGCCATTTTATCGGATGTTTGTTCAATTTCATCGCGCAGAGATTGAAGCCGATCTAGCATTTGCGTGCTATCTCGTTTTAATGTACCTATACGGTCCTCTACATGGTCGTGGATCGATGATAAGTCCCGCGTAATATTTTGCGTCAAGTTTTCAATTGATTGCTGTTGATCCACAAGGTTATCACGTACGGATTTTAAAACCTGAACAGATCCATCAGCCTGATTCTTTAAAATGTCTTTTTGATCCATGATCGCGGTATTCAGAGATTGGATTTGTCCTGTTAATTGACCAGACATAAGAGAGATATCCTGGACCTGACCACGCAAAATTATTTGAATATGATCTGCAGCATCACGAGCTTTATCCGCGCTACGTGTCAGATCCTCGGTCCGTTTTTCGAGTGTTTGTTCAATCAGTTCGTGGCGCAGGTCGGCTTCTTTTACAGCAGATCGGATCTGGTCGATGGGATGATCCAACAACGTTGCTGCTTCTTTCAGTTTTTCGCGGGCATGCGTAACGGACATTTCCAGCGCGGCTACTTGAGATTCATATATTTTTTGCACAAGAGCTGCTTTTTCTTCTGCACGTTGCGCGTCTTCGACCCATAGACCGCGTGTTTGTTCAAGATTTTGATAAATCTGTTTTGCGCGTTCCATTTGCGCTGTGACTGTTTCTTGTAATACGTCGATAGATGATAGTGATTTATCCATCCACTCCTGAGCCTGTATTTGAACGGTGTGGGCGGATGTTTCCATTGTGTCAGCCGCGCGGCGTACCGCGTTTGATACCGCATCGGCGCCAGATAGCGCGACGGTCAACGATTCGGCAAGACGATGGGATACCGTTTCGCCAGCCTGTTCCATTTCTTTTATTTGACGATCGATTGTATATAAAGTCTCTTTTAAAATATCGCGTTGAGCCAAGACGCGGGATTGAGCCTGATCCACATGTTCATCCAGTTTTTGAGCCGCCATCCGCAAGAGATCTTGGGTGGATTCAAGATTGCCACATGCTGTTTTTGCACTTTCCAAAATTGAACCTGCGTCATTTTGTAGAGCGATGCGTTGCCCTTTAATCATTTCGGATGATTTGCTGACCGTTTCAAAAATACCGCTAGCCATTCCTTCCAAATCTTTAATTTGGGTTTCAATGGTTTGGCCAAGGCGAGATGTTTCATCCTTGACATGATCTGTTGCACGCGCCAGTTTTGTGCTGTGTCCTTCAAAATCATGAGAAAGGGTTTCAAGTTGTTGCACTGTGCTTTGTGCTGATGTGTTCAGCTGATCAAACGTTCCTTGGAGTTTCTGATCAATTTCTTGTGCTTTCTCCTGTGCTTGTTTGGTTGCATCGTGCAGTTTTTCAATACCGGTTTCCAGTACCTTTTCAATATCTTCCGCTTTTCCTAAAATATGGCGCGCAGTATCGTCCCAGGCTTTAGCCCCTTTTTGCGCGACTTCGTCAATTGCAGTGGTCCGCGTTTCGATCGTTGTTGTTAATGTTTCCAAAGATCCTGCGCGCTGCACAAGGTTATCAGATAAACGGTCAATATGTGTTTCGATTTTCTTTGATAGAATGAGAAAATCCCGTGTTTCACTTTGGAGAGCCAAGCGTGAACGTTGGAT
>CAZQLB010000102.1:0-5325 GCA_964593915.1 uncultured Pseudobdellovibrionaceae bacterium | reverse complement strand
TCGGTAAACATATCTACTAAACGGCGATGGGGAGTACCATTGTCAAGAATTCCTGAAAAGGATCCAGTTCCAGGAACAGAGGGAACTCCATTCCCAGGCCCAAAATGGTTGTAAACAGGTTCACCTCCAGTATCTACAAGACGACCCTCTTCGGGGGGCCGAATATGATCAGGACCATCATTCACAAATATGGTTGGAGGTCCTGCATTTTGTACATAAGTGAATGAAGGTGTTACACCTTCCCTCCCATCCGCACTTGGATCTGGATTTGGGTTATATGGCCCTGAAATAACACTCCCATCCGCATCCACAACTATACGTTTGGCACGCTCGGGGTCTCCTTGTGCATAACCATCAAGCCTTCGGCCACCAAAGGTCCCAGCAACCGCGCCTCTCATTTTCCTGGTTATCTTTTCCCGAAGTGATTCACCCATTTTTACCCCCTGTGTTTTCCTCTACCTTTAATTTTTTATCTCTCTTTTCTTTTGAATAGGGCCGATCCATGACCAACCCTATTTTTATCTATTATCCATTAGTAGGACCGCCATAAATGTTTGTCTGTTCCTGATGAGCCACTTCTCGACGCGGCATTTCTGGCTTTGGTTGTTCTGTTTGATGCGCAACTTGATCAAATGCGGCGTGAAGACGTGAATTTCCCTCTCTTCGATCCGCATCGGCAACGAAACGTCCCGCACCGTGCTCCATACCATCGGCGATACGCTGCCCCTCCGTTCTTTGGAGCCCGTTTCCATCTCCAAAACCAGATCTTTGATTAGCATCTTCGACCGCAATGCCGCCAACGTGCGTCATGCGTTCAGCTATATCCCTTGCGCTTTCCTGTTCACTGGGCGACCGTGTCCGAGATCGATCTTGAACGGAGGCCCGGGCTCGATCACGGGTCGCCTGATCAATGCGTTGATTTTCTCCGTACGAAACCCCACCATCTCCTCTATACCCCGCATTATTCCTAGTATGGGCGTGTTTATCTTGTTCATCCAACCTGTTCAATCCTGCACGCACAGGATCAGGATCGCGAAATCCACTCATATCTGTTCCATTATCTTCTGGTTTTTCACCCATTTTACACACTCCCTTATTTTCTTTTTTGTTGGTATAAGGGCAAGTCTATTTAAATTTTATGAAAATATGGTTAAGAGAGCACAAAAAGATCATTTAGATCCTTTATAAGGCCCCCATAGACGAGATCTTAGACGGTTTTAAATCATAAAATGAGCCACAAGCTCGACATGCGACGACCAGATAAACTGATCCACGATTGTTAAACGATGAAAACGATATCCAGCCGCCGTTAAATGGGCCGCATCCTGCACAAATGTTGCTGGATTACAGGAAACAGACACAACACAGGGAACACCAGATGCGGCAATCAAGGGGGCCTGCCCCTTTGCCCCCGCACGAGGGGGATCAAAAACAATCGCATCCACACCCGTAAAATCCTTAGCTGATAAAGGTTCGCGATATAAATTCCGCGCACTCGTTTCAATTTTAAGCCCTGCGCCGCGGGCAGCGGTCACAAGAGCCCGGATCCCTGGACCATCCGCATCAATCGCGTGCACCGATTTCCCCATGCGCGCAAGTGGATATGAAAACGTTCCCATCCCCGCAAACAGATCCATAACAGAGACAGCATCCCCTACTCCTTGAGACACCGCATGAATAAGCGCCTTTTCCCCCGCAATACTGGGTTGCAAGAAACTGCCCGGTGCGGGATCGACAATCACGCCGCCAATCGTCAACCGCGCCGGCTGAGGCTGTAATAAAATATCTAATTCATGACGATCAGAAAGGCGGTGGGATAAACGCGCAATTGGCGCGGTGCGCACGAATTCAGCCATCGCTTCCTGTGCCATCAGGTGACTTTCAATATCACCCGTCAGCATCACGTCAAGACCGGTATCTAAAACACAGATCGATACATCCACCCCTTTTTTCGGTTTCATAAGGGATAAAAGCAAATCACGAATCATCGGCAGCACACGGGTAATATCCGGTGCCATCACATGACATTCATTCAAGTCGATGATATCGGATGAATGCGTGCGATTAAAACCCAGAACGACCTGTCCTTTTGATAAAATCGCAGCCAACGTTGCCCGCCGCCGCGTTCCCGGATCGATATGAACCAAAGGTTCCAGATATTCAGGAACAAGCCCAGCCTTTTCCAAACGATCCATCACACTTTGGACTTTAAAGGCACGGTAATCCGACATACGCATGTGCTGAAGCTGGCAGCCACCACAATCAAAACAATGCTGACAAGGTGGGTGATCAAGACGGGCCAGTGATGGTTTGATAACTTCTAGAATCTGGGCCCACATCTGTTTTTCTTTGCGGTCTTTAATCCGCACACGAAGCGTATCACCGGGCAACCCATAGGGAATAAAGATAGGCGCCCCTGTTTCCGAATCACGTGCAAGACCATCTCCTCCAAAGGCAAGATCGTCAACGTGAACAATACGAATATCAGGAGCCTTAGTCATTGAAAAGCCGACAGACGTCAGGCGGCCTGAGCCGATAACCGCTTGGAAAGCCCATCGATTCGGGCCCCAAGTGTCTCAATTGCTTTTGCCATGTGCATTTCAAACTCTGGATTCGTGTCGGATGACACTGTGCCAGGAACAGCCTGCGCTTCTGCAAGTTGAATTTGGGTCTGATTTAATTCTGATTCTAAAGTACGAACAGTTTCCATCAACCGCGATACCTTTTGATCCACTGTACTATCTGTTTTTTGCAGTTGTTCAACCTCGGTTGTTTTAACAGCCAGCTGATTGCGCAATTGTTGCATCTGGTCCCGTAATTCAAAAAGTTCATCCGCAAGAACAAGATTGGACAGGACCAGTAAATGAGCCTCGGTTGCGGGCCCCCCAGATCCAGCAATTTCACGAACACGTTTGTCAATATATTGCCCCAGTTCCCGTACACGTTTGTCTTGCCCCGGGTCGCATCCCACACCATAGGTGCGGCCATGGATCATAATATTCACATCAGCCATTTGCGACCTTCCCTTCTTTCAAGACATCCTGAATCTGTGCAATAGCACGGTCCAGGCATTTGGACATTTCATCCACGTTCACTTTTGGACCTGCGGCAGCAGCCGGTGCAAACAAATCCATCTGTGGAACTTTACGCCCACGGCCACTAGCCGCCTGTTTTTCAATTTTGATAACAGACTGCTCAATCGAATCAAGTGACTGGTTTAAGCGTTCAATCGCCTGCAAAAGCATTTCGGATGCCATCGGCCGACCCCCCGGGGTAAAATGTTGGAATAAGTGACAATTACCAAAAAGAGATAACAGGTGCAAGCACTTATGCCGTTGTGCTAGGCCCATGACTGAAGTAATATGTGGATAACTTTAAAGGAACAGACCAAATCATGTCATTACCCCTGCCGCCTCTGTCAAATATCCCTGCTTTATCAAATGCTGTGCGCTTTCTGGCCATTGATGCGGTCGAAACAGCTGGATCGGGGCATCCGGGCATGCCCATCGGGATGGCAGACGTTGCCACTATCCTTTATGCGCGGCACCTGCGCTTTTTTGCGGCCCGTCCCGAATGGCCGGCGCGTGACCGATTCATTTTGTCGGCCGGGCATGGATCCATGCTGCTTTACGCCCTCAATTACCTGGCCGGATACGATTTGATGACATTGGACCAAATCAAGCAATTCCGGAAACTGGGGGTGCTGACGGCCGGTCACCCGGAACACTATCCAGCCGCCGGCATTGAAACAACAACAGGCCCACTTGGTCAGGGATTGGCCACAGCCACAGGTATGGCCATTGGACAGAAAATACGTGCAGCTCATTTTCCGAAAGATATGACCGACCACAAAATCTGGGTGATCGCATCCGATGGTGATATGCAAGAGGGGGTAACGCACGAGTCATCAGCTCTTGCTGGACATCTGAAATTATCAAATCTAATTGTACTTTACGATGACAATCATATCTCCATTGATGGAGATACATCCCTTAGTTTTTCTGAAAATGTCTGTGCACGATATGATTCATATGGCTGGGCCACACGGCGTATAGATGGTCATAACCACAGCGAAATTGATGCGGCGTTAACGTGGGCTCGGGAACAAGACCGCCCTGTTCTCATTGCCTGTAAAACCACGATTGCCCGCGGCGCGGGTAATAAAGAAGGGACAGCGGATTCCCACGGATCCCCCCTGGGGCCTGACGCCATTGCAGCTGCACGCGTTTTTTATGATTGGCCCCATGCCCCATTCGATATTCCAACCGATATCCTGAAAGACTGGCGCGCGATCGGCCAGCAGCATGCGAAAGCTTATCATCAATGGGAAGCATCCCTGGCCAATCTGCCAGATGATACGCGCACAGCCTATCTGGATACCCTATCCGGCCCATCCCCAAAAATGGTACAAAAGGCAACATCCGCCGCAATCGCCGAGATGGATAAAACCCGTCAAACAATTGCAACGCGCAAGGCATCGCAAATTGTTTTAGACATAATTATACCTGTTCTTCCCAATATGATTGGCGGGTCAGCAGACCTGACAGGATCAAATCTGACCAAAGCAAAATCAGCAAAACCGATTACGTCCAACAACTTTTCTGGTAACTATATCCATTACGGCGTCCGTGAACACGGTATGACAGCAATCATGAATGGCCTTTCCTTATATGGGGGATACGTTCCATTCGGCGGTACATTTTTATGCTTTGCGGATTATGCACGTCCAGCCATGCGACTTGCAGCTTTGATGAGCACGCAAAGCATTTATGTCATGACCCACGATTCAATCGGCCTTGGCGAAGATGGCCCGACGCACCAGCCATCTGAGCATTTGGCCAGCTTGCGGGCCCTACCGGGTATGCATGTCCTGCGTCCCGCTGATGCGATGGAGACCGCTGTATGCTGGGAACTCGCCCTTATGTATAAGAACGGGCCCTCTGTCCTGGCACTATCGCGGCAAAACCTGACCTATATCGGTGCAGATCCGGCCGACATCCGGCGCGGCGGATATATTGTCAAGGAAACAGAAGACACTGACCCCCAAATCATCCTGATTGCAACAGGATCCGAGGTTGAAATTGCCCTATCTTGCCATGCCCTGCTAGAAGAAAAAGGGATCCCCTCACGTGTTGTCTCCATTCCATCATTTGAATATTTCAGAAAACAGGATACAGCCTATAAAACCCATATTCTGGGAACAAAAACATCTGCGCGCCGCGTGGGGATAGAGGCGGCCGTGCGCCAGGGATGGGATGAATGGATTGGATCAGATGGACTTTTCTTTGGACTGGAGGAATTTGGAGCATCCGCCCCGTATAAAGA
>CAZQLB010000101.1:0-5342 GCA_964593915.1 uncultured Pseudobdellovibrionaceae bacterium | reverse complement strand
CAGGCGAAAAATCGGTTTCGAATATGTGTTCTGTGTGCGGGGATATTGTGCGTTTTCTGGAAGGTCGCGAATCTGTTATGACGCCGCTGATTAAGAAAAACTGGGGAAATATGAAACAAACACTTTTTGATTCGTCTGGAAAACGCTCATCGCGTCAGCCATGCCGATGCTCCCGCCCTTCAGCGGATCAATAAAACAACCTTACCAAAATTTTGATTTTGTTCCAGAATATCGTGCGCCTCTGCCGCTGCTGATAGGGGAAGGGTTTTATAAAGAACAGGCCGGATCTGCCCCGTTTCTACAAAAGACCAAAGACGATTGGTAATGATCTGGCATAATGCTGTTTTTTCATCATCCGTGCGGTGCCGCAGGGTAGACCCTGTCATGATAAGGCGTTTTATCATAAGGGGGGCAAGGTCCACCACGGCGGATGCGCCGTCCTGCATCGCAAGCGTAATGTGCCGGCCGCAATCCGCAAGGCACGAGAGGTTTTTAGTGACATATTCTCCGCCCAAAACATCCAGTACGATATGCACCCCTTGGCCATGCGTCGCGTTCTGGATCACATCTACGTAATCCTGTGTACGAGTATTGATTGCGATATCTGCGCCGATACGGCGGCAGGCATCGGCTTTCTCGTCCGATCGGCAGGTGACAGCAATAAGTCCGGCGCCCAGTGCCCGTAATATTTGAATCGCCAGCGTTCCAATCCCAGACCCTCCTGCATGAATTAAAACGCGGTCGCCGGGTGTAAACTGCCCCTGAACCAGAAGGGCTTGGGTACAGGTGAAAAGCCCCTCGGGCAGGGCAGCCGCTTCTTCAAAGGAAAGGGAATCCGAAAGCGGTAGAATATGTCCAATATGAACGGCAACATATTCAGCATATCCGCCCCCATGTGTCAAAGCGCAAACCCGCGTTCCAACAGGGTAGGGGCAGCTTGTCCCCGGCGGAATATGGGCGATTATACCCGATACTTCTAATCCCAGAATAGACGAAGCCCCGGTTGGCGGCGGGTATTTTCCGCGCCGCTGTAGAATATCTGGGCGATTAACCCCGCAGGCATGGACCTGAATTAAAATAAAACCCGGATCCAGATGACAAGGGGTAGGAATAATCCTTTCTGTCAGGACAGAAGACGGACCCGGCGCATCATAAACCACCCCGCGCATATGGGGGGGCAGTGGGTGTATGGGGGTTTGATTTTCGGGCGGGTTCGGCATATCCTTAGAACCTGAACATCAGTGTGTCGTATGCAGGTAATTTACCAAACCTGAACGCGGACGTGAAGTAAAATAAATACGCAAGAGTAAAAGGCATTATTTGCATGTTTTTGGATGATGATGATCGCGCAGCTGCGATGCCCAAAAAGAAAAAAGATCTGGCGCCGTTTTCAGTAACGGATCTTGAGGCATACATTGATACTCTTTTGGTGGAGGTTGATCGCGCGCGCGCCGAACTTCAAAAGAAACAGGCATATAAAACAAATCTGGATGGGTTTTTTAAGAAAAAGGGAGATGACCAATCATGACATCATTAAAAGGCCGTGTTGCCTTGGTAACGGGATCTACAAGTGGTATTGGTCATGGCATTGCACGTGCATTGGCGGAGCAGGGGGCCGACATCGTCTTGAACGGTTTTGGTGATGCCGCTGATATTGAACAAAAACGCCGCGCAATTGAATCTGATTTCGGTGTACGTGCCATTTATAATGGGGCAGATTTATCAAAAGATGATCAGGTCCGTATTATAGAAGATTCTGTCCAGAAATTAGGATCTATTGATATTCTGGTGAATAACGCTGGTATCCAGCATGTTGCACCGATCGAGGAATTTCCGATTGAGAAATGGGATCTGATCCAATCTTTAATGCTGAAATCTCCTTTCCTATTGTCGCGTGCGGCGATACCGCATATGCGTGCCAAAAATTGGGGGCGTATCATTCATATGTCATCTGTGCATGGGCGCATCGCATCGGTGAACAAGGCTGCGTATGTTTCTGCAAAACATGGCTTGGTAGGGCTGTCAAAGGTGATTGCACTCGAAACTGCGCAAACAGGGATTACCAGTAACTGCATTTGTCCAGGGTGGGTTTTAACACCGCTGGTCGAAGGACAGGTTGTGCAGATTGCCGAGCGGGAAAACATTCCATATGAACAGGCTAAAATGAAACTTCTTTCTGAAAAACAACCATCACGCGAATTTGTGACAATCGAACAAATCGGTCAGCTTGCTGTTTATTTATGCTCTGATGCGGCCTCTCAAATCCGGGGAACAGAAATAACGATTGATGGGGCCTGGACCGCGCAGTAGGGAATGATTGGGCCTTCTATACTCATCGTAATAGGATTTTATCGAAAGCGTAATTGACCTTTTGTTGGATTAAGTTTAGTTTAGGGATTAAACTTTAATAACGATGATCGGAAAAAAATATGGATCAAGATACAGGATCACGTCTGCGCGCTGCAGCTGAAACATGTATAGCCGCATTTGAAAAATGGCAAAATAATCGCAAGGATTTAACAGCACGTGAAGGGTTGGTAGAGGCTATTCACGACATGCGCAAAGTAACATCTCGTGTTGAAATTGAAATGGCGGTCTCTGAACGTGATACGGCGGTTGCTCGTCCTTTACCTATTCCTCCGCATCGTGCATCACGCCCAAGGGTAGGTGATGCACATGACAAGGTGGAAAATGCGGATCATGCAGAGGATATAGGTCAGAATATGATGGCAGTATCATCGCCGAAACCACCACGCCGCCGCGTTCCCATCACATCTGTAAAACAATCTGAAACCGATAATGGTGCCTGATTTTTTATCAGGATTTCCATCCGCTTAGATGAATAATATCGAACGTTGCATTAATATTATTGTTGCATGATGCACGGTATATTTCTTCTGTCTTTTCAAAAAAAGTACGATGAGGAATATTCCTTGAACGAGCTGATAAGGCATTGGTCTCGCCAATGCCACGTAAATCATGCATCAGTTTGATAAGGGATGGGTAGCTGACGATCACACGGTCTTTGTCCACAACAGGAAGTGCAAACCCCGCACGTTGCATGAGCTGCGCAGCATCACGCATGTCAATCATGGGATAAATACGGGGTGCTGCGCCGCCCGTCATGGATAATTCAGCCTGCATCAAGGACGTGCGCAAATCGCGTAATGTTTCATCGCCAGGAAATGCCGCAATAAAAAGACCATTGGACCGCAACATGCGGTGCATGTTTTTTAAAAATCCAAGGACGTCATTTTCAGCATGAAGATCAAAAACACTGATGATTAAATCGTATGATAGAGACGGTGTGTCTTTGAATATTTCCTGTATATCTCTGTTTTCGATAGGGGATATATTTTTTATTTTTCCCGATTGTAAAAGAGTGCCGATAGAATCGGTGCACCCACGTGCATTCAGAATAAGGGCATCATCAAATACCTTTTTTGTCACAGATAAACGATCCAGAATATCTGTAAACGCATGTTTGATGAGGAAAAGGGAATCATCTAAAGACTTAGATGCGCGCTCTATCGCTCTGCGGCGCTGTATAACGTCAAACATAGGATAAAAATTCTTTATGTTGGTTCGGGTTTAGGTAAATTTGCGGATGGATCCTTTTTCTTTGGCTCTTTTCTTGTGCCGCCGCCGCTTCCGCCGCCTTTTTTACCGCTTCCGCCGGAGGAAGATGTTTTATCGTCCGTGCGGCCCGAATGTCCCGCGCGTGAAAACCCGGCCGCTGTGGTAGATCCATACACATCCAGCATGTTTTGAGCAGATAGATTCGCGGCCTTCATCGGAAATGTTGCGACGGGTGACAAGTCATTTTTACGTTGCTGCATCGGGGTGCGTGTATCCACAACAGTTCCAGTTGTAAATGGAATATCGGCATACTGCGGGACAAGCGGCTTGGCCCATTTGCAAGCAATGCCCATTTCGTTTTGGGAGAAAATACGCCTGTTTACGCGGCCTGTTAGTTTAAGGAGGTTACAGTCGTACCTGTCAAAGATCCCACGCCAGTGAAGTTGTCCAATCGTGACGATTGGGGCAACGGATGTGACCCCATGTTTTGGTGCGGCCATATTTGTAATGGGGGCGTTGACAGCAAAAGGGAAAATACGCTGCGGCGTGACGCCAATATGACTGAAATACGGTTCGCCCAATTTGGATACTTGATCCGGTTTTATTTGGAATTGTTCGGCCACATATCTTTTGGCCATATCCATCGTTTGAATTTCTTTTGGTAAATTGAACATGGGTAGGGTGACAATACTGCCATCCCCTGAATATCGTTCAGGAATGGGCATATAATCCATGATAACACCAGCCATAACCTCTCCGTCTATGTTTTTGGAAAGGGGCATGACAACGGCAACATTCATCCCGTATTCTTCGTTGATGGCAAAATCAATATCGCGCGCAGCAAGTCCTTTATTCGCGCCTTCGCCATCATGGCCTTCGTCTACAAAAATAGATTTCTCAACCCGGATTTTACCAATCGCACCTTTAACTTCTTTATATACCTTTTGTTTCTTTTCGGTCTTTTTCAGGATGTCCGACACCTTTTGTAGTTTTGTGCCAGGCTCATCCTGTTTTAAGGTTAGCGGTGAATCTGCCCAATCCGTTGCCTCTATCCCCAGCATATCGAATAAAACCAATAACTGCATTTCAAGATGACCAGATGGTAACACGCCAACAGAAATAGCATTTAAAACGGATTGTGCGTCAAAGGCGCGGATAGCCCCTGTGGTTGAAAACCCCTTGATGTCATCCCGTACAAATTGCGGGACATATCGCCCGATAGAGGGTTCGACGCTGACATACCTTGTCCCGACTGTCTCACTGATAAAACGAGGGTTTGGGAGGTATTCAGGCCCCTGGGTAAAGGATTGCCCGATGGACACCCGAAGCCCCATGGCTTTGTCCATAAAATCAATGACGCCGTCTTGGCCTTTTTCCTCAACCTCTGTGATGATTTCTGTATCGACAGATACGGCTTCGGTTAAATGCCCGGACCAGAATTTTCCATCCAGATTACGCCCCCCACGTGGAATGCTATTGACGATGGCGCGTGGGATTCCTTCGTGCAAATAGACAACCAGGCGTCCGCCGTCCATAATCGTAAAGGGGATAATGTCTGTCAGGTTGACGTTACGCGAAACAACCTCAACCAAACGGCCGTCTACTTCGTTCCGGTATGTCGTGATATGAAACTGTGTCTCTTGTGATTTCGATTTACGTCGTTCTGAAATCATAAGTCTGTCACGAATATACACTTTTTTAGCATGGATTATAAAACTGGTGTCTGGATTTCCAAGTGGTTTTAGTTCTTCGTCCTTTTAACG
>CAZQLB010000100.1:0-5377 GCA_964593915.1 uncultured Pseudobdellovibrionaceae bacterium | reverse complement strand
ACCTACGACCTTCAGGTTATGAGCCTGACGAGCTACCGGGCTGCTCCACCCCGCGATATGTAAAAACACAAAAAGGCTAATAAAAATATAGCCATACCGTGCAGTCAGGGGGTTATACCCCGGCTCACCCATAAACACAAGTGTTTTTTAACCCCCTTATCCAAAGAAACAGTCATTTTGTTGATTACACGTGAATACGTTAGTGGCAAAGTCATAATAGCTCCGCCTTCAGCATCATAAGCTGATGTTGCGAACCCTATCTTTTCATAGAGCTTCGTTTTCTCTGGATACGTGGCCAAAATACAGGTCACAGGCGATTTTGCTTTCTGCCTGATTTCATCAATACATTTTTGAACCAATGACCGCCCTATACCCTTTTCACGATAGTCTGGATGAACGCTAACCCAACTTATCCCCCCGCACTTGCACCCCGGGCAAAAACACCGCACACTAGAAGGTAGAAAGGTGATTCATTTTCCATGTCCTCAAAACCCATGACCACATCGTCCGATATTACCCCGCAAGATATCCTGAACTATCTTCAGCAACACCCTGATTTTCTTGAAAAAAACCCGGATGCATGCGCCTTTTTAACACCGCCCGCTGAAAAAAAACAGCAAGGTAAAATCGCGGATTTTGGCGCCTATCTGGTCAAACGCATGAAGGCCGATCACGAAGACGTCATGAACACATCGCGTGACATCATGGAAATGGCGCGCGAAAATATGAGAAATGTAAGCCGCATTCACCATGCTGTCCTGCGCATGTTGGAGGCCCACAGTTTTTCCGAATTTATTGAGATTATAACGTCTGACTTGGCCGCGATGCTGGACCTGGATATCTGCACCCTGGTGGTCGAGGCCGATGACGGCGTCATCCCCCATGTTCATATCCAAGGTATCCGCATGGTCCCCGCCGGTACGATTGAGCGGTGGATGGCCGGATCCCCTACCCTGCTTCAGGATCATATCAGCGGGATTGAAGCCATATATGGCGGCGGCGCAACCCTGGTTCAATCACAGGCATTGGTGCGGGTTGATATTATGCAAGGCACCCCTACCGCCCTTTTGGCATTCGGCAGCCGACATCCAGACACCTTTGCAGACGGTCAGGGGACGGAACACGTCACATTTCTGGCCCGTGTTGTCGAACGACTTTTCCGGGCATGGTTACAAGTCCCCATTAAGGGATAATATCTATTTGCATTAAAAAAGGACCCGGCATGTCCGCAACCCTGATTATTACCCCTGATCTAAGGGATGCACTTGATAAATGGAGACGATATCTCGCTGATGAACGCCGAATGTCACGGCATACACTGCGCGCTTATCTATCAGACGCCGATTCTTTCCTAACCTTCCTTCACCACCATTACGGGGAATATGTTTCTCTGCGCCACATAAGCGATGCGCCGCTTGCTGATTTCCGGGCCTGGCTATCAGACCAGGCATTAAAAGGACGTGGCAATACATCACGCGCACGCACGCTATCGGGCGTCAAAAATCTTATAAAATTCCTGGATAAAAATGGGGTTTTGCACAACAGTGCTGCGCAGCTTTTGCGCACACCCAAACGCCCCCATAAACTGCCGCGTGCCCTGTCCGCGACCCAAAGCCTTTCATTGGTGCACGAATCCGATTTAATCAGCGATGACTGGACAGCACTGCGTGACCGTGCGCTTTTTACCCTTTTATATGGTGCAGGCTTGCGGATCGATGAAGCCCTGTCTATCAACATTGGAACATTACCTGAAAACGGGTATTTACGAGTCATTGGAAAAGGAAATAAAGAACGCCAAGTGCCTATCTTATCCGATATTCAAAAGGCAATTGATACATACCGCGCATCATGCCCGTTCCCCGAAACGCGCGATCGCCCTCTTTTCCTGGGCATCAAAGGGGGGCGTCTTCATCAAGGGGTGGCACAAAAGAACATGCGTCATCTACGTGTTGCCATGGGATTGCCAGACAGCACAACCCCCCATACCCTGCGTCATTCATTTGCAACGCATTTGCTTGAGAACGGGGCGAACTTGCGTGAAATACAGGAATTGCTGGGTCACGCATCGTTATCGACAACGCAGATTTATACAGATATCAACATCGATGAACTAACAAAGGTCTATAAATCCGCGCATCCACTGGAAAAAAGTAAACCAGGCACTTAATTCGGATCAATAACGGAATAAAAAATATAATCACCACCACTTGATCGGAAACACTGGCTCGGCACATACGAACAGGATGTACAATCCCCGCTCCAATCCCCGTCGGACGACACATCGAACGCATCGGAAAATAACGCGGATTCAGAAGGGATCGTATCACTACCCCGCAGTTTTTTATTAATTTCGGCGCAAACGGCCTGTTTCACATACCGAATACCAAAAACAATATCAACCGCCGCCGTCCCCATATCCGGCATATTAACCCGGTTCATCCGCACATCACCCGCTTGTGTATATGCATCCGTAAAATCAGGGATACGCAGATCCCCACCCGATGGATGAAAAACCTTGGCTGTATGGGGCGCAGTTGTATATCCAGCATCACCACTCTTTAAAAAAGAAAGTTGATCAGTGGAAATCCCGGATAATTTCATATCCTGAACAACGATTTTTGCCTTTTGCGCAAGATCAACAAGCGCCTGCGCTTGAAGACGTGCCTGTTCCGCACCACCAAGATCACCGCCAGATCGGATCATATTGGAAACCACATAGGAAAGCATAGCAAACAAGACAACCCCAAGCAGGATATAGAAAAACACAGATCCGTTTTGGGTACGCGTCATCACCATCCCCCTATATATGAAGGGGTTTATCAAAGGTCGCAAGCGCAGCCTCACGCACAACTTCGTTCAACGTTGGGTGCGCATGGCACGTTCTGGCGATATCTTCGCTGCTGGCACCAAATTCAATCGCGCTCACGCCTTCTGCAATTAATGTGCCCGCCTCGTGCCCAATAATATGCATGCCTAAAACACGATCTGTAGCCGCATCCGCAAGAATTTTAACAAACCCGTCGGTTGCATTCATTGCGCGGGCACGGCCATTCGCCATATACGGGAATTTCCCAACCTTATAGGCAATACCATCCGATTTCAATTGTTCTTCTGTCTTACCAACAGAAGCAATTTCAGGAGATGTATAAACAATGCCCGGAATCGCGTCATAATTGATATGTCCCGATTTTCCAGCCAGCATTTCAGCCAGAACATATCCCTCATCCTCCGCCTTATGTGCCAGCATCGGGCCTGCAATCACATCACCAATCGCATAAATTCCAGGAACAGTGGATCTGAAATGCTGATCCACAACAATCCGGCCGCGGTCATCCCGTTTCACACCGACCTGATCCAGCCCCAGGCCATCCGTATACGCACGCCGCCCAACAGCCACCAAAATCACATCCGCTTGCAAAACCTCGTCCGGGCCGCCAGCAGCCGGCTGGACAATCAAATTGACACCTTTTTTATCAGGCGCAGCCGAAATCACCTTGGACGATAATCTAAACGAAAGCCCCTGTTTTGTCAGAATTTTTTGAGCTTCCCGGGCCAATTCACCATCCATACCCGGCAATATACGGTCAAGATATTCAATGACCGTTACTTGTGCACCCAGACGGGACCAAACGCATCCCAGTTCCAATCCAATAACGCCGCCGCCGATCACAACCATTTTTCCTGGAACAGCTGGTAATTCCAAAGCGCCAGTCGACGACACAATCTTCTGTTCGTCAATCTCGATACCTGGCAGGCGCATAACATCCGATCCGGTTGCGATGACAATGTGTTTAGCTGTATAAACAGTCCCATCCACACTGACCTGACCCGGCGCAGAAATAACCCCCGCCCCCTTCAGCCAATCGATTTTATTTTTCTTCATCAAAAATTCAACGCCGCGCACATTGGAATCCACAACCGATTCCTTATGCGCCATCATGGCAGGGAAATCGACATCAACGCCGGACGCCTTTATGCCCATAGCAGACATATGATTTTTTGCATTAATATATGTTTCGGACGCAGCCAAAAGAGCCTTTGACGGAATACATCCCACATTTAAACATGTGCCGCCCAGTGTTTTGCGTTTTTCAACAATGGCGGTGCGCAGCCCCATTTGAGCCGCGCGGATCGCGCAAACATAACCGCCAGGACCGGCACCAATTACGATAACATCATAGGAAGTTGTCATTTTCTTGAATTCTTCAATTAATTAGGGATAAGTTTAGGATACCGGTACTTTAGTACACGATATCCTAAAAACGCAAGAGGAAGAGCCAGGTTATCCAGAAGATTTGCGCATCATGTAAACACTTGCCCAGATCGCCGCCCCCCCTTATAATGAAATAATGACATATTCTCCTTTTACCGCCATGCAATCGGCTGTCGACATCGTTCTAAACAGCCCTCATGACACGAATAAAATCGCTGCCGCCCTTTTTGGAACGGGACCGGATGGTCAATCCTTTTGCGTCCGTGCCACCAATCACTGGCCAGATCCAATATTGCATAATATTGGCGAAAATACACGAATTGGCGAATGCTCAGGAACAATCCACGCCGAAGTAGCCTGTATCATCGCCGCCCCCTATACAAACGGAGCAAGCATTTGTATCACTGATCCCTTTTGCCCAAACTGTGCTAAAAACATGACCGAAGCAGGTATTAAAGCCATCTATCTGGATCACAAGGGATTTAATAAAGATTTTGCGGCGCGACGGGCGGATGAATTTCTGGATTTATCCCTTGCCATTGTTGCCCGAGCGGGTATCGCTGTTTACGAAATCAATCGCAAGGCAGAAAGTATTACCCCACTTTTCATCCCTGGTACCGATCACACGGCATCACCAGATCTGATCCCCATTATAAGCGCGCCGGCACTTATCGCTCATCGAACAGATTTAATGGCTTTAATACATCAAAACAGCTCTATTTTAAGCCATACACCTTTCGCAGCAGCCTATGTAACCTATCCACCGAAAGAAACCAATGAATGGATTATTACCCCTCAGCATTGTACTTTAGGTTATACGATGCCAGAGGATTGTGACCTACATACTTTTGATCAAAGACCAATGGGGAAATATACCCCCATGATGGAACCTATTAACAGATTATTGGCACAAATCGCTCGACGCGGGGGAATTATTCAAAACCACCACTTGTTTTCGTCCCGGATCCCAACATCGCGCGAACTGGTCAATATGGTGGGAGCAGGTATAACTACCATCAGTCTTTTAAATATGCACCCACCACGTGATCCGGAATCGGTACAAGCCCTGGCCCAGCTTCAGAATGCAGGGATTTTGACCCTGACAACCGGGGACAACATTGAACAGTGTTCTTGAAAAATAATGACCCCCCCTATCCCCTTCAC
>CAZQLB010000099.1:0-5381 GCA_964593915.1 uncultured Pseudobdellovibrionaceae bacterium | reverse complement strand
GCCGAGCGGATCAAAAAAGAAATTGGATCGGCCTGCGTCCCCCAATCGGGTGAGGGCCGTGTCATGGATATTAAAGGGCGTGATCTGTTGACAGGGGTCCCGAAAGAAGTACGTGTTACAGAACGCCAGGTCGCCGAGGCATTGGCCGAACCCATTGCGCAAATTGTTGAAGCTGTGAAAACAGCGCTGGAATTTACGGCACCTGAATTGGCCGCCGATATTATTGAACGCGGGATTGTGTTAACAGGCGGCGGCGCGATGCTGGCAAATCTTGATTTTGTCTTGCGTCATTTATCCGGATTGCCGGTTATGATTGCGGATGATCCGTTATCGTGCGTGGCGCTGGG
Source organism: uncultured Pseudobdellovibrionaceae bacterium (assembly GCA_964593915.1). Classification (GTDB taxonomy): domain Bacteria; phylum Pseudomonadota; class Alphaproteobacteria; order Micavibrionales; family Micavibrionaceae; genus CAZLPZ01. The sequence continues at coordinate 5,034 of CAZQLB010000099.1, read as the reverse complement.
GTCTGGCCGCGTTCTTGAAAACTGGGACACGATGAAACAGGTTTTGATTGGATCTTATTAAGATTAATCGTATGTGAAAATAAAAAACCGCCCAAGGGATCCCTCGGGCGGCCTTTTTTGTATCTATTTTCTTAATTAAACACCTGTATTTGTGATGCCACGGATATGGGTATGCAAAAATTCGGCAACTTTATCCATTGCAATACGTTCTTGCTTCATCGTGTTGCGTTCACGAACCGTCACGGTCCCATCCGCAACAGTTTGATCATCGATTGTGAAACAGAACGGGGTCCCGATTTCGTCCTGACGGGCATACCGTTTGCCGATATTTTGTTTGATATCAAGATCGATCGAGAAATGTTCCCGCAGTTCCATATATAGCTTTGTTGCAAGAGCCGGGTGATCCCCCTTGGCTGTCAATGGCAGAATGGCGGCTTTCTTGGGTGCAATGGCGGGATGGAAATTCATGTACATACCGCTGGGTCTGTTTGGATCGACTGTATATGCTTCGCAGATTAGTGCCAAAACCCCCCGCGTTAATCCAGAGGCGGGTTCAATCGCATGGGGAATGTAACGGTCATTTGTCACCGGATCCATATATTCCAGTTTAAGGCCAGAATGTTCCTGATGCTGTGTTAAATCAAAATCGCATCGGTGTGCGATCCCTTCAAGCTCGCCAAAATCGGGTGCGGTAAACGGGAAACGATATTCGATGTCTGCGGTCCCAAGACCAGCCTTGGCATAATGGGATAACTCGTCCTGATCATGCTGGCGCATTTGAAGATTATCACTTAAAAGGCCAATCGCACGCCAGAATTTTTGACGTTCGGCAAACCAGAAATCCCGCCATATTTTTGCTTCGGACGGATGACAGAACCATTCCATTTCCATTTGTTCAAATTCACGGCTGCGGAAAATAAAGTTCCGTGGATTGACTTCATTCCGGAAAGCTTTACCAATCTGGGCAATCCCAAAGGGGATACGTACCCGGCTTGAATCAACAACGTTTTTGAAGTTCAAAAAGATACCTTGCGCTGTTTCTGGCCGCAGATAAGCTTTATTCTCTTCACTGGCTGTTGCACCAACGTATGTCATAAACATCAGGTTAAACTGTTTCGGTTCGGTCAATGTGCCGATGGTTTTTACATCAGGGCCGATAATGGATGCATATTGGTCAACTGACAGGGACGGTAACGGAACAATATTAAATGCAGAAGAATCTTTTTTAAGACCGTTGTTTTTTAATTTACGGTCAATAACATCCTGTTCCGTACCGTTTTGAAAGGCAAAGGATGGTCCGTTTCCATCCTTTGGAACATAAACGATCATGTGATCTTGACGGTACCGGAGCTTTGTTTCACGGCAATCAACCATAGGGTCGGAAAAGCCGCCAACATGCCCGGATGCGACCCACGCCTTTGGATTTTGAATAATGGCGCTATCGACGCCCACGATGTCAACAGGCTGGCCTTCGTATTCCGTTCCCTTTGGGCCCAGCGGGGGACACAAGACCATCCAGCGCCACCACAGGTCGCGCAAGTTATTTTTCAGTTCAACGCCCAGCGGGCCGAAATCCCAAAAACCATTTAATCCGCCGTAAATATCCGATGCGGGAAAGATAAAACCGCGGCGTTTACACAGCGCAACAATGTCTTTCATATCTTTTTGGTCGGTGGAGGGGACGGAAACTTGGGTAGCGGCTTGTGTCATTTTTCTGATCCGATGGGATTAATATGTTAGAATACATGATCCTACGCGAAAAAAAGGCCTTTTTTCAAGGCCTTTTTGTAAAAAGAGTAGGTATAAAAAAGGAATGTTAAATCCGAAACCCCATGATATGCCGAACGTCTGATAAAACGGGCTCGGCAATGGCACGCGCCTTTTCCCGGCCTTTTATCAGAATACGGTCAATTTCATCTGGCGATGCCATCAAGTCCCGCATTTTTTGCGTAATGGGAGCCATGTGCGTGACGGTTACATCTGTTAATGCATCTTTGAACACAGAAAAAGGTTTTTCGCCAAAATCATTGAATATGACCTGCGTATCTATACCGGACAATGCCGCATAGATAGTGATCAGATTTTTTGCTTCTGGCCGGGTATCGCATTCCTCAATACTTGTGGGAAATGGCAATGGATCGGTTTTCGCGCGCTTGATCTTTTGGGCAATTAAATCGGCATCATCAACCAAGTTGATGCGCGAGAAATCACTTTCATCCGACTTGCTCATTTTTTTTGTCCCATCACGCAGTGACATGATCCGCATGGTTTGCCGGTTGACCACCGCTTCGGGCAGAGGGAAAAAATCCACGTCGTATCGATGATTAAAGGTGCTGGCAATATCACGGGTCAATTCAACATGTTGCGTTTGATCCTCGCCCACGGGGATATGCGTTGCTTTGTACAGCAATATATCCGCGGCCATTAAAACCGGATAGGCATAAAGACCAAGGCCCGCACGTTCCGCATTCTTACCGGCCTTATCCTTGAACTGGGTCATGCGGCTCAGCTTGCCCATCTGGGTCATGGTTGCTAAAAGCCACATGAGCTCACAGTGGGCGGGCACATGTGATTGCAAAAATAACGTGGAACGCGTGATATCAATTCCCGATGCAATATAGGCTGCCGCGATATGATGGATATTCTTTTTGATCTCCTCCACTTCATACGGCACGGTGATCGCATGCAGGTCGGGAATAAAAAACATAATATCGCTGGATGTATCTGCGTTCTGCATATCCACCCAGTTTTTAATGGCACCCAGGTAGTTACCAAGGGTGGGGCTGCTACTGGCTTTTACACCAGAGAAAATACGTTTGTTTACTGTCATGATAAAGATTGTCCTTTACGGGTCAAATAACGTTTTACATCCGCTGTGCGGATTGCGCGTGTCAAAAAAAGTGCAGGGAAATAAAGAGCAAAACTGACGGCGATTAACGCCACCAGCTCAGCTGCGCGCAGGGCCCAAGAATTGGCCGAAGGGGAAATGTAATCAAATCCATACCGCATCATAACCAAACCAGTGATCAAAAGTCCAGTTGAAAAGAAAATTTTTGGCATGTTCCTGGATAACCGATCATCTATTTCAAGGGGCAGGGTGCTGCGCCGTGCAGCACCAGAAAGAAGATAAAGCAATATCCATCCGCAAACAGATGTGGACAGGGCGATGCCCATGACCCCAAACGGGAAAGCGAAAAGGATCGACAATATAATGTTTAAAACAGTGGTGATTATTGATATTTTGACCGGAGTCCATGTATCTTTTTGGGCATAAAAAGCAGCGTTATAGATACGGGTCAAGACATAGGCCGGCAGTCCCAGCGCATAGGCCATCATGACCAACGTGGTGGACCGTGTATCCGCGGCGGTAAATGCGCCATGTTCAAATATTGTTTGGATCATCGGTTCTGCCGCCAGAAGTAATCCAAACGCGCAAGGTAGGCACAGGATTAAAACATACTCAACCGAACGGCTGAATAAATCTTTTGTTTCGGTCATGTCTTGTTTGGCCAGCGCAGCCGAAAAAAGAGGCAGCAGCGCGGTGCCAATCGCAATACCAATCACACCGAAAGGAAGCTGATACAACCGGTCCGCGTAATACAGGTGCGAAATCGCCCCTTCCGCCAAAAAAGACCCGATCATCAGGTTCATGAATAAATTCACCTGAAAAATACTGGCAACCAAAATACCGGGCCCCATATTTTTGAACAGCAGGCGAATCTCGGGGCTGAGGCGTGGCCATACAAATCGAATCCCGATATTCATCCGCCGGATATAGGCCCAGACCCATAGGGCCTGAAGGGCACCGGATATAGACATAAAAACAGCCATAGCATGCCCTTGTGTTTCAAACAGGGGGGTGAAAACAACAGATATGATCAGACACAGGTTAAAAATAACCGGCGCAAAGGCATAGGGGCCAAATTTTTGGTGGGCATTTAAAACCGCTCCCAAAATCGCTGCGATGGTGACAAGCAGAAGATAAGGGAATGAAAGCCTTGCCATTTCAATTGCTAAATCAAAACGATAAGGGTCGTTTTGAAACCCAGGTGCCAGGAAAATCATGACCCAGGGCATGGCCCACATCATCAATATTGAAAAAGGTAAAAGGATCAACGTCATAAATGATAATGCGGCACTTGCAAAATCACTGGCGGCTGTTTGTCCTTGTTTAATGGTTTGGTCGGTGTAAAGCGGTACGAACGAGATACTAAAGGCCCCTTCGGCAGTAATGCTCCGGAAAAAGTTAGGGAGTTTTAAAGCAACAAAAAAGGCATCGGCCACGGGGCCAGCCCCTAATGTATGGGATGTGATCAAATCGCGGGCAAACCCCGCCACGCGGGACACGAACGTCAGGCCCCCAACGGCCGCCATGGCTTTTAATAATGACATGTTCTGGATTAAAGACGAGAATGGCCGTTGACGCAAGGGGGTGGTGTAACGCCGGGCGCGGGCCTTAACTTTAATTAAGATGAGGACTGGGAATAAGCGGGGTATTACAAGGGAAGAGAGTGAGTGGATCTAACTCGTTCCTATTTCTGTAAATATAGCACGATGTCAGAAAGGCTTGTTTCCAATCAGCGGATGGATCAAAGAGAAAAGGGGTGTCAGGGGGGTACATTGTTTTACTGATTTCACTGATGTGTGTATAGAGGTTCGTTTTATGTGCAATAAGTTGGACGTAGGCCATTTTCGCAGTGTTCGGGACATGTGACAAATTTTCCATATAGGTTATAAAAGCCGTTTGTTCCTGTTTCCATGCTTCTTCAGATAAGGAATCTATTTCTGAAAAGTCCCTTTCATTTTGCGTAAGATTAAAAAGATCAGGGGCAGTTATAAGATCTTCAGATGTGAAACATTCTTTAACATAACCAATCGTTTCTTTGATAACGGTTGTGACATCGATTATATCATTTGAATCGTCATCGGACGTATTAAAATGGTCCTGTACATCGGGGGGTGGGATCCTGTTTCTGCTCATTTCTCTTTTCGCTCTCTTTTTTATAGAGTATAGATAGCGTATCGTTTTAAAGG
>CAZQLB010000098.1:0-5387 GCA_964593915.1 uncultured Pseudobdellovibrionaceae bacterium | reverse complement strand
ACCCACAGGTCCCCAAAGTTTTGATGCTATCCGTATTTCGATCGCATCGCCTGAACAAATTATGTCCTGGTCTTTTGGTGAGGTGAAAAAACCTGAAACCATTAATTACCGTACATTTAAACCAGAACGGGATGGTCTTTTCTGTGCCCGTATTTTTGGTCCGATCAAGGATTATGAATGCCTTTGTGGTAAATACAAACGCATGAAATACAAAGGTATTATTTGCGAAAAGTGCGGCGTTGAAGTGACCTTGACCAAGGTGCGCCGTGAACGCATGGGGCATATTGAACTGGCCGCGCCGGTTGCACACATCTGGTTTTTGAAATCATTGCCATCCCGTATCGGTTTGATGATGGACATGACATTGAAAGATCTGGAACGGGTTTTGTATTTTGAAAACTATGTTGTTCTGGATCCAGGGATGACTGCGCTTAAGCCGTTGCAGCTTTTGAGCGAAGAAGAATATTACAACGCGCTGGAAGAATATGGCGAAGATCAGTTCAAAGCCGGGATTGGGGCCGAAGCGCTGAAAGACTTGCTGTCCAAAATCAATTTGGAAGATGAACGCAAGAAAACCGAAGAAGAACTGCGTGATACATCGTCGGAAACCAAGCGTAAAAAACTGGTCAAGCGTTTGAAATTGCTTGAATCCTTTATCTCTTCTGGCGTTCGTCCAGAATGGATGGTTCTGGATGTTGTGCCGGTTTTACCGCCTGAACTGCGTCCGCTTGTTCCATTGGATGGGGGCCGTTTTGCGACATCTGATTTGAACGATCTGTATCGCCGTGTGATTAACCGGAACAACCGTCTAAAGCGTTTGATTGAACTGCGCGCGCAAGACATTATTATCCGGAACGAAAAACGGATGCTGCAGGAATCGGTTGATGCCCTGTTTGATAACGGACGTCGTGGCCGTGTGATTACCGGCACCAATAAACGTCCGCTGAAATCCTTGTCCGACATGCTGAAAGGGAAACAAGGTCGTTTCCGTCAGAACTTGCTTGGGAAACGTGTGGATTATTCCGGTCGTTCGGTGATTACCGTTGGACCTGAACTGAAACTTCATCAATGCGGTTTGCCAAAGAAAATGGCACTGGAACTGTTTAAACCGTTTATCTATCACAAATTGGAACTGTATGGTCTGGCCACAACGATTAAAGCGGCCAAGCGTATGGTTGAAAAGGAACGCCCTGAAGTATGGGATATCCTGGAAGAAGTAATTCGCGAACACCCTGTTCTTCTGAACCGTGCGCCAACGCTGCACCGTTTGGGGATCCAGGCATTTGAACCGATGTTGATTGAAGGTAAAGCGATCCAGCTTCATCCGCTTGTTTGTACGGCGTTTAACGCTGACTTTGACGGTGACCAGATGGCTGTTCACGTTCCTTTGTCGGTTGAAGCACAGCTTGAAGCGCGTGTTTTGATGATGTCCACAAACAATATTCTGTCGCCCGCAAACGGGAAACCGATTATTGTTCCGTCCCAGGATATTGTTTTGGGGATCTATTACCTATCCTTGATGCGCGAAGGTCAGCCGGGCGAGGGGATGACATTCCGTGATGTCACGGAAATTCATCAAGCCTTGGCAAACAAGGTGATAAACCTGCATACCAAAATCAAGTGCCGGTATAAAGGTATGGATGCAAACGGTGAAACAAAAGTTGAAATCGTTGAAACCACACCTGGCCGTATGCTGATTTCTGAACTGCTGCCACGTCATCCAAAGATTCCATTCAAGGTGATTAACCAGGTCTTGCGTAAATCAGAAGTGGGCGGCTTGATCGATTTGATCTATCGTCATTGTGACCACAAAGAAACGGTTATCTTCTGTGACCGTATGATGAAACTTGGTTTCCGTTATGCATGTTTGGCTGGTCTGTCATTTGGTAAAGATGATTTGATTATTCCGGATGCAAAACATACGTTGGTCGACGCTGCCAAACAAAAAGTGGCGGAATATGAACAGCAGTATATGGATGGTTTGATCACCAAGGGTGAAAAATACAACAAGGTTGTTGATATCTGGTCCCATTGCACTGACGAAGTTGCCAGCGCGATGATGAAAGGGATTGAAAAACTGAACGCAACGAACCCGAATTCGGTCTTTATGATGGCCCATTCCGGTGCGCGGGGTTCGGCAACCCAGATTCGCCAGCTGGCGGGTATGCGGGGTCTGATGGCCAAGCCTTCTGGTGAAATTATTGAAACGCCTATTATCTCGAACTTTAAAGAGGGGCTTTCGGTTCTGGAATACTTTAACTCAACCCACGGGGCGCGTAAGGGTCTTGCCGATACCGCGCTCAAAACAGCGAACTCGGGTTATCTGACCCGTCGTTTGGTGGACGTGGCGCAGGATGCGATCATTATCGTTGACGATTGTGGTACCCAAAAAGGGATTACGATGCGGGCGATTATGTCGGGTGCTGATTTGATCGTTTCCTTGTCTGAACGGATTTTGGGACGGTCGGCTGCCGCTGATATTCTGGATCCGTTGTCGGGTCAGCCGATTGTCAAAGCCGGCGAGCTGATCGACGAAACAGCTGCGCAGGAAATTGAAACGTCTGGCGTCAGCGAAGTGTTGGTTCGTTCGGTTCTGACCTGTGATGCAAAAGGCGGCGTTTGCGCGACCTGTTATGGACGCGATCTGGCCCGCGGGACACTGGTCAACATGGGTGAAGCCGTTGGTGTTATGGCTGCCCAGTCGATTGGGGAACCGGGAACACAGTTAACGATGCGTACCTTCCACATTGGGGGGGCCGCGCAGCGTGGGGCAGAACGGTCGAGCGTAGAAGCAACAATGGTTGCAACTGTTGAAATCCGTCAGAAAAACGTTGTGAAAAACTCGGCTGGTGTGACGATCGTTATGGGCCGGAACACAGAACTGGTTTTGAAAGACGCAAAAGGCATGGAAAAAGCACTCCACCGCATCCCTTATGGGGCAAAACTGCTGGTGGATACCGGATCATCCGTGAAGCCAGGTGATAAAATGGCCGAGTGGGATCCGTATACCTTGCCGATTATCACGGAAAAAGACGGGGCTGCTCAATACTTTGATTTGGTTGAAGGATTGTCGATCTCGGAAAAAGTGGATGAAGCAACTGGGATTTCGTCCAAGGTTGTTATTGATTGGCGTTCACAGCCCAAGGGCGGTAGCTTGAAACCACGTGTCAGCCTGGTTGGCGCGGATGGTAAAGTTGTGACCTTGCCATCGGGTCTTCCTGCAAACTACTATCTGCCGGTTGATGCGATCTTGTCTGTTGAAAATGGACAGACCGTGAAGGCAGGGGATATCCTGGCGCGTATTCCACGTGAATCATCAAAAACACGTGATATTACCGGGGGTCTTCCACGTGTTGCCGAACTGTTCGAAGCGCGCCGTCCAAAAGACGCTGCGATTATTGCCGAAGTGGATGGATATATCGAGTTTGGAAAAGATTACAAATCCAAACGTCGCATTGTCCTGAACCCCACCGACAAATCCGAACAGGTACGTGAATATCTGATTCCAAAAGGCCGTCACCTGGCTGTATCCGAAGGCGACTTTGTGCGCAAAGGGGATGCGATTGTTGATGGGGCAATGGTACCGCACGATATTCTGGATGTGATGGGTGTTGAGGCCTTGGCCGCATACCTGATCAATGAAATTCAGGATGTGTACCGTTTGCAAGGGGTTAAAATCAACGACAAGCATATCGAGGTTATTTCTCGTCAGATGCTTCAAAAAGTTGAAGTCCTTGAAGTTGGTGATTCCACATGGCTTGTTGGCGAACATGTTGATCGCGATGAGTTTTCGGAAGATAACGCTCGTCTGGCCGCAAATGGGAAACGCCCGGCTGTTGCCAAACCTGTTCTGCAGGGGATTACAAAAGCCAGCTTGCAAACACGTTCCTTTATTTCTGCTGCATCGTTCCAGGAAACAACACGTGTCCTGACCGAGGCAGCAACCCAGGGCAAGGTCGATTCCTTGGCTGGGCTTAAAGAAAACGTGATTGTGGGCCGTTTGATCCCGGCTGGTACGGGGGCTTATGTCGCACGTCTGAAAAAACTGGCGGCGCAGCGTGATCAGGAGGCTTTGGCTTCCCAGCAGACCGCTGTTGCTGAAAGTGCAGAAGTGATTTCGATTGAAGCACCAGAGAAAAAGCGCGCCGCGCAATCGTAATAAATAACTGATCTTATTATCATCGTCCCGGACTGGTAAAACCCTTTCCGGGGCGATTTTTTATGGGATCGTTATAAACAATTCCTTTGATTGGCTGTATTTTCTGAATTTATAAGACTATATTCTATAAATAAATATGATTTAAACCCTGGGCTTATTATGACGACGATACCAACATTTTCTTCTCAGGCGGATTTATCGGTGGAGGGATCTTCTTTTCTTGTGGGCCTGAATGATCCGCAGCGCGCGGCTGTTTTGAAAACAGAGGGGCCCGTTTTGGTTTTATCTGGCGCAGGGACCGGGAAAACACGGGTACTGACAACGCGTCTTGCCTATTTACTGCAAACGCACCGCGCATATCCATCCCAGATTTTGGCCGTGACTTTTACAAATAAAGCCGCCGCTGAAATGAAAGATCGTGTGGCCAGGATCATTGGCGGCCCGGTCGAGGGATGGTGGCTTGGGACCTTTCATGCGCTTGCCGCGCGGATGCTGCGTTCTCATGCGGAAAAGGTGGGATTGACCCAGGGATTTACAATTATTGATCAGGATGATCAAACGCGCCTGATCAAACAGCTTTTGGAAGCAGAGCAGATCGATACAAAAAAATGGCCAGCACAGATGGTGGCGTCTGTCATCAGCCGGTGGAAAGACAAGGCATGGACGCCTGCTGATGTTCCTGCATCTGAAATTGGGGATATGGCTGGCGGCAAATTATTGCAGATTTATCGGCTTTACCAGGATCGCCTGCGGACCGTAAATGCGGTTGATTTTGGAGATTTGCTGCTGCATATGATCTGGATGATGCGGAACCCTGATTATGTCGATGTCTTGCGATCCTATCAGCAGAAATTTAAGTACATCATGGTGGATGAATATCAGGATACGAATACGGCGCAGTATCTGTGGCTGCGGCTTTTGGCTGCGGGGTCTCAAAATATCTGCTGCGTTGGGGATGACGATCAATCCATTTATGGATGGCGCGGGGCTGAAATTTCAAACATCCTGCAGTTTGAGAAGGATTTTAAAGGGGCAGATGTTATCCGGCTTGAACAAAACTATCGGTCGACGGGGCATATCCTGGCGGCGGCGTCCGCTGTTATTGCGCATAACACCAGCCGTTTGGGCAAGACATTATGGTCCGATGGTCCGATGGGCGATAAGATAACGGTGACAGGTGTTTGGGACGGCGAGTCTGAAGCCCGCAGCATCAGCGACCGGATTGAGG